>JAGGVO010000040.1 GCA_021157965.1 Candidatus Neomarinimicrobiota bacterium | reverse complement strand
GCTTCAAACTTCTAACTTCAAAATAATCAACGGTTTAACACCAAGATAATAAGTCAAATTTGATATATGATTTCGCTTAGGTAACGCCCCCCACCCCGGGGGTAAAATACACCGTTTTTTAACATCACGCAAGATAATATTGTTATTCGTATATATGATGTGGCGAATAAATCAATGGATTCATTCCAGAGATAATATACCACTCCCGATCATCGAATAGAACCCGCCTGGCGGGTTCTATTCGAGGTACAATTCTCCATTCTCAATTCTCAAATCATTCCAGCACTCAGAACAACTCCATTCCCCGGCACATCTGAAAAAGAGACAACACCCTTTTCAATAGTAACACCTGTTGCAATATCTTTTGCCAAAAGGAGAGGTCCGTCTGCATCCACATAATCAAGGAGAGGCATCAGCTGAGCAATGCCGGAAATGCCCACTGTAGATTCGGTCATACAGCCCACCATAACTTTCATCTCCAGTTCCCGGGCACGGTGAATCATCCGCAGAGCCGGTGTGAGTCCTCCGCATTTGACCACCTTGATGTTCACCCCGTGAAAAAATCCGTGGCAGCGGTCCACATCTTCCTCATGGACACAGCTTTCGTCGGCAATGACCGGTAAAACCGAGTGTTCATAAACCTGTTTCATCCCCATCCAATCCCCGGCGGGCAAAGGTTGTTCAATAAACTCCACATCCAGTTCTTTCAGGGTTTTGGAAAATTCAATGGTCTGCCCGGCTGTCCAGGCGCAATTGGCATCAATCCGCAGGGTGGCATTCGTTACTTTCCGCAGTTCCTGCATGATTTCCATGTCATGTTTTGTCCCAAGTTTGATTTTGAAGACAGGCCAGTCCCTGAATTCCAGGAGTTTCTTTTTCATCACATCGATTTCGTCGATACCAATGGTATAATCCGTCACCGGCCGTTTGGACGCATCCAGTCCCCACAATTCCCAGGTCTTTTTCCCTTTCAGTTTTCCGTAAAGATCCCACAAGGCCATGTCCAGGGCACACTGGGCAAAGGGGTTGTCTTTCAGCTTGGGATGGTAGATTGACCACAGGGCATTCGGTGTGATTTCCAGGAGATTCCGCGTTTTTAAGTCCTCCTGGAGACCATTCAGATCGGAAAACATTTTTTCCACGGTAAACCCGTAATACTTATGGTTGGCTACCGCTTCACCATATCCCTTCACGCCGTCCTGAATGACTTCGGCAATCACCGTCTTCTGAACCGTCCGGGTTTCCCGTGATATCCCGAATTTATATTTCAGGGGCAAATCAAATTCGTGCAGTTTCAGTTCCATGATCAATCCTCTTTGATTATCTCTTTTCAAGCGATGGAATATAATATTTCGTGGGGGAAATTGCAGGCAGAAGATGCGGGGGTATGAGGGTACGATAGAGAGAGGGAGAAAACAGTCTCAGACTTTAATCCGGCATAAGTTCGGGGAGGGTTTTTTCTACTTCCGCAGCTCTTCCTGAATCTGTCTAACCCAGCGCTCAATCCGTTCATCTGTCAGTTCGGACTGGTTGTCTGCGTCTAAGGCGAGGCCGCGGAAGTTTCCCTTTTTAAAAAATCCGGAGTGTTCAAATTCATAGCCGTCTGCCGGCCAGTTCCCGCCGATGACCCGTTCCGCTTTTTTTGCTACCAGGCTGTAGAGGTAACTGATGCCGCCCAGGAAGGAGTCGGGAAACATCATCTGATCTCCCATCCCCACAAAGGCTACTGTTTTATCGGAAAAATCGATTTCTTCCAGCTTATTCAGGAACTCCGCCCAGTCCGGCTGCATGTTGCCCGTCCCCGTGCTTGAACTGGCAAAGATGATGACATCGTAATTCTCAAAGGTTTCGGCTTCCGTTTCGCTGATATCATGAATGTTTTCTTCCGGGAGGGAGAGTCTTCGACGAATTTTCTCCACCGCCTTTTCCGTATTTCCGCTTGATGATCCGTAGAATATGCCGATATTCATAGTACCTCCTTCGTGGTTTTGTCTCTTCCCGGCCCCAAAGGTCACGATATTATACAATCTCGGCGCTCTTTATCCATGAAATAACTCGATATTATATGGTTCTTACCATTAAATTTCACCATGAAGTTGCGGATTCTTTTTTCGGCCTGTCTTTTTTTTCTGTTTACCGGTGCGGAATCACTCTCTGCTGCCCGTTTCACGGAAGCCAGGGTGGATCTCTGGCCCGATTATGACCAGCCAGCCATGTTGGTGATAATGGAAATGTCCATGGATAGCGCGGCACCTGTTGTTTTTGTCATCCCCGAATCTGTCAAACATGTGCGGATTCGTGAAGGTTACCTTGATTTCCAGAAGATCATCACCGTCGATGCCATGAACATGATCCGTTTTACTCCCCGGGGGGATCATTTCACCATGACCTATTACGATATTTTTCCCGATACATCCTACCGGTCCTATGATTATTTTTTCTACTCAAATTTAGCTGTAGATACTCTTTTCATCCGGATTCAGAAACCTTCGGCAGCCCGTGATTTTGATTTTATGGATGCCACGGCATTTACCCGGGAAGTGAAGGACAGGAGTGGGTTGGTTTACAGCATCACAAAATTTGCCGGGATTCGCCCGGAGGAACCCTTTATGGTTTCTCTTCGTTACACCAATCCCAGCGGACAGCTGACGGCTCCGGGAACCATGGAACCGCCGGAACCCATCCGGCGTCAACTTTCACCCGCCGTCCGGCGAATCGGCATCGGCCTCTTTATCCTCATGCTGATTCTGGCCCTTCTGATCCGGCGGGTTGTCCGGCCTGTCCATGACGACACGGAAAGGGAATCCCATGCCATGCGTTTTTGCGGCTATTGTGGTGCACCCAGAACAACCGGACACCTTTTTTGTCCCTTCTGTGGTAAAAAGTATTAGGTGTATGTCCAGAATACAGTCCTGTCTATTTGCCTTTTTTCTTTTTTTTATCCCCGCCGTTTTACCGGGCATAAGTTATGATTATGCCGAAATCGACCCCATGAACCGTCTGTACATGCTTTCTGTCCGGGAAGGTGTTATCATCCGTCATGCTCCCGAAGGAACGCTGAAACGGGGGGATGGTCCGGCACTTATGTCCCGCCTGCAGGAACCGGCGGGCCTTCAGCTTCAGTTCCCCTCGTCCGTATGGGTGCTGGATAGATCCGGTAAATCCTTCCTGGAATTTGATGCCGCCCTGAATTATCTTGGTTCCCTCTCTCTTCCTTCCCGGATTGAGGATCCCATGGCCTTTCTCATTTTATCCGACGGCCGATGGCTTTTAGCCGATGCTCTGAATCAAAAAATCTGGCAGTTTAGTCCGGGATTCACTACACCCGTCCCCTGGGGCACCGGACAGGATTTTGCCGTGATACCGCCCGATTTGTCCCTCATGGGTGACGGAAACAGGGTCTATTGTCTTTCTCCGGCAGAATCCCTTGCCTGGATTACCGATACTCAGGGACGGCTTCTTCATAAGATTCATATACCCGATTCACTGGATATCCGCCATCTTGCAGGTGGATGGAAGGACTTTCTTTTTATCTCCGGTCCGGGAGGCACATGGATGCTGATACCGGGGAATCCTCCTGAAAAAATCGATGATAAACCTTGTCTGAGAATCTGGAAAGACCGGCGGGTACGTCCGGACGGAACGCCTATTCCCGGAGGATTTTACCCCCATCTGCCCAAAGGGGCCACCACACCGTGATTTTCCGCATATTTACAACTCTTCTTTTAGCCGTCACACTGACATGTGCCGTTTCCTATCAGGAGGATTTTATTGTCCGGCCGGGGCAAACGGTTTTTTCTCTTTCCCATCCTTTGGTGACTCTTGATTCCATTCGCTGGGAAAATCCTGCCGACACTCTCCGTTGGGCTCTGGATCCCGTGGAAGGCCGCTGGGTGGTTTTGGATAATCCCGATGCACCCGACACAGTGAAGATTTTCTATTCAACACCTGATTGGTCTTTGCCCCTCCGGTATTCGTCCGGTGTTCGCTATTTGCCCGATCTCTTTCCTGATGAAAAAAACAGACCTCAAACGTCAGACCGGTCGGCCGTCCCATCATCCGGTGTCCGAACCCGGGGGACCCTTTTCCGCTCTGTGCAGGTGAGTACCAACGGACAAAGCAGTGTATCAGGCGGGATGGATTTGCAGATCCGGGGTGAACTTCTACCGAATGTGATGTTGAGCGGTGTGATCTCGGATCATGAAACACCCTTTGAAGCCGCCATGTCGTCCCAAAGTCTTGAGGAACTGGATCAGATTTATCTGGAACTGGAAACCCCGGGGGGAAAGGGTCGTTTGGGGGATCTGCGAATCGGTACGGACTGGAGCCCTTTCAGCCGCTATTCCGGTCACCTGACGGGTGTTACCGCTGCATCATCACCCGAATCCCACGGAGCCCTGTCGTGGGAAGGATTTGCCGGGAGTCCATCCGGCAGGTTTATCCGCCGGGAAATAACTGTCCGTGAAGGGGATCAGGGCCCTTACCGCCTTCTTTCAGGCTCACTTTCTTCTGTGATGATTGTCCCCGGATCGGAACGGGTTTTTCTGAACGGGATTCGCTTGGAATCTTCCCGGTATCTGGTGGATTATGCCGCCGCCGAGCTTACATTTTCCACCGGATACCTTTTGTCGAAAGAGGACCGCGTGTTTGTGGAATACCGGTACCGGAATGAATGGTTTCCGCGCCTGAGTACCGGGGGACGTGTGGGATATACCGGAAACCGGTGGAGGGTGCATCTTTACGCCCTCCGGGAATCAGATGACAGTTCCCGTCCCCTGGATGAAAGCATGGCCAATCTCAGTTCTGATTCACTATCTGCCCTCATGGAAGGTGATTTTCTTTCCACCGCTCAGGCAGATACGACCGGCAGTTATGTCTGGTCGGATGAGGGTTTCTGGCTCTATGCCGGGGAGAAACAGGGCACGCACCGGGTACGGTTTTTCCGGGAAAATCAAAACGGTGGATATATCCGGCGCTATGATGCTGACGGACTGCCTTATTATGAATATGCTCCGGAGGATCCTTTATCCCAGTATTTCCCCCGAAGGCCTGTAGTTTATCCCGAAACACTCTCCCATTTGGGCGGGGATTTCCGATGGGAACTCCTGAAGGGTATGGTGTCGGGACATGTTACACTCTCACAATTTGAAAGGGGATTCGGCACAGGCACTATGTACAACGGCATTGGAGGGAACTGGCAGGCTGAGCTGCCGATATCACGTTTTACGTTTCAAAGCGACGGCTGGAATCGCTCGGAACATTTTATCAGCTACGAAGCGCCCGAATCCGTCTCTCTTTCCCGGGACATGGGTTTTCATCCCGGGGATACCCTTCGTATAAATATCCGGAATGCCCTGGTGTATGATTCAGACAAATTTCACACGATCCTGACCTGGCAGAGTGCCGGCATCCGTCCCGATTCTCTACGCCACCGTTTCTCTTTTTCCGGTTCTGTAGGAAAAAAGGTCGCCCTTTCATGGGAAGGGTTTCGCCTGAGAAATTCCCACTGGTTGCCCTATTATCAGGCAGGAGTGTCAGGGAAAATCCACGCCCTGTATGCCGGATGGAAAAGAACTTTGTTTGAACCCCTGGGGCGTGCCTATGCCGAGCGGAATGATATTTTACGGGGAGGAATCCGATTTAAGGAAAACATGGGTGTTGAATACCGCTACCGGGAAGATTATGAATGGAGCGGTTCACAGTTTGACCGCTATTCACAAAAACACGATTTGGAACTGAAAGGGCGTTTTGATTTCAGGGATTACATCCGTTGGCAGGGAGATTTGACCGGCCGTCTGGACCGGCGGGATACTCAAAAGAGCTTTACCATGCTTACCAGCAACCGGCTTCAGTGGAATGTACCGTCCATTAATCTTTCCGGTCAGTTAACTACCCGGATTAACCGGACGTCCGAATATCGCCGGGAGGCACTCTTTATCCGGGTTGCCGACGGCATGGGACAATACCGATGGGATGAAGTTTACAATGAGTATGTCCCCGACCTCCTGGGGAATTACGTTCTCCGCCGCGAACAGACGAATGACCGCCTGGATCAGGTGATTCATTCCAGTGCTTTCACTACACGCTGGCAGCACCGGTTCGGCCGGATTTCCCTCCGTTACCAGTTCAACGGAGATCTGGAATACAGGAGTGATGATTTGATAGTCTATCAATCTCTTTCCCTGACCCGGCCCCGGAAAAACATCCTTCTGGCAAATATCCGGGCCCGGAACGACCTGACCCTTACATCGCCCGACCAGGGCCGGTCCCTTCGTCTGGCAACGAACCATTTCCGCACCCAGAACACCCGGGATCTTCACAGTGAAAGTCTGTCAGGGAAGGACAAAGGAGAAATGATATGGCGGCGCCGGGGAGAGAAGGGATATCAGGAATATACACTTAACCTGGGCCGGGACCGCCGTGAACGCTTTCCCCTGGGATCCTATTCCGTGAAAAATAACCGGAGGGGTATTCAGGCAGCATTCCATCGGACACCCGGACAGTCCCTGGACCTGGGCATTTCCGCCGCCTTTTCTGCCATTGCCAGCACCTTTCTCACGGAGGATTTTTCCACCCGCCGACTTGAAGGGGAAATCAGCGGAACCTGGAGCCGGATCCCCGGAGAATTTGTAAATGGCCGATTTAATCTGATCTCGGTGAGTACGGAATATGACCGGCCACTGCCTTATGAAGTGGCGGATGGTCTTCCGGCCGGATATACCCTGCAGTTCATGTTCCGGTATGAAAGACGGCTCAGTGATATGGTCTCCCTGAATGGAACCTTTCAGTACAGAAAACGGGGAGACAGTCAATCTGTAACCCTCATCCGCGTGGAGGCCCGTGCGTACCTGTAAATACATCTGCCTTATGATCTTGCTTTTTTCTCCCCTGATGGCTTCAGGGAGCCGGTCGGTTTGCCTGGCTATCGGCCCAGACACGCTCGGAGTGATAATGCCGGAAAATATCCTCACAACCCTGGATCGTGTATTGGTAAAATGGACCGATAACGGGTATCCATTTGCTGAACTGGTTCTGTCCGAATATCACAACAGCTCCGACACCGCATTTGTCACTTACCGCTTGATTCCGGGTGAGTCGGTATCCATTGATACAGTTGTCTTTGGGGAATTTTCACCGGCGGAAGTGCGCCGTTTACAGCGACTGATCCGGGATGACCTGACCGGTCCGTACCATGGTAACCGGATTCGAAAGGCTCAGAACCGTCTCAGGGAAAGCTCCTGGCTGAATACTGCGGACCGGCATGACATTTCCGGTTCTGCCCTTCGTTTTTATGCAGAAAGGGTGGAAGATTTTTCCTTTAATGTCCTTCTCAGTTATCAAAGCCGGGCCGGTGGACTTGTGGGGCAGGCCGATATCGCTTTAATCAATTTTCTGGGATTGGGACGCCGGGCGGATTTTTCCTGGTATCATCCTTCAGAAAGAACCAACCGGGTCACCGTGAACTGGTATGAGCCCTACCTTATCAATACAGGATTTTCCGCCGGTCTTCGTTTTAAACAGGAACACGAGGATACGCTCTACGTCACCCGGGAAAGCCGGTTTGAACTCATCTGGGAAAACAGGATAACTGATGTGGGAGTGGTGATTTCCCGGGAGGATGTGTACACCACCGAAGCGGGAGACAGCGCCGGTGTGATTCCCGGTACACGCCATATTTCCGCCCTGAATGTCCGGCTGGAGGATCTGATCGGGGCGGCATGGCAGTATCACGTGTCACTGACAGGAGGTGTCCGGATCGGGGAGGATAGTCTCCAGTATCCCGTGGATTACGAGGCAGAGATTCTCTTTCATTCCAAACCCTGGTATTTTCAGGGAAAACTTCTGGGGGGTCGTATTTTTTCAAAGGGGGATCCGGCCGGATATCAGCAGTTCCGCCTGGGCGGGGGGATGTTCCTGCGAGGTGCCCTTTTTGAGCAGTACCGGGTGGATTGGTACACCGGTGGTATTTTGGAAGGGGGTGTGGAAGACGGGCTCCTCAGAGCAGGACTCTTTGCCGACTGGGCTTTTATTGAGGGAATTTCAACGCCCCTGATCCACGTGGGGACAAGCCTTTCGTTGCCGACCGGGACAACCCGGTTGAAAATTCTCCTGGGATTTGATATAAAAGAACCTCTGAATCAGGGAAAGATCCATGTGGGATGGACTTTTTGATTCAGAATGTATTTGATATTTAAATTAAAAAAGCTTATATGAAGCAATGATGAAAACCTCTAAAAGCTGTGAAAAGGTCCGGGTTATTCTGCATTACGGGGAATGTGATCTCTGTATCGAAGGTGAAAAAGCGGGAACTTCACCGGGGACCATAGGGGTGATGGATATGTGATCAATTATGTG
This sequence comes from Candidatus Neomarinimicrobiota bacterium, assembly GCA_021157965.1. NCBI lineage: Bacteria > Pseudomonadati > Fidelibacterota > Fidelibacterota bacterium. The sequence goes on along the minus strand of JAGGVO010000040.1, from coordinate 36,508 downwards.
AAAATCCGGGTGGAAGAGAATTGTAACCACCTGATATCTGAAACCACAGAATCATGAAATCCTCATGGATGAAACCTTTAAAACACACATACACTCAAAACAAAAATAAGGAGCTGCATATTTCTATGCGGACGAATAAATGAAACAAAACAATTATGCACAGCGGGTGATGGCTTTTTTCAAAGAGAATCCATCCACCCGGATGAAACTTAAAAAACTCCGGACTACTTTGAATGTGTCCCAGCGGAATTATCCCTTGCTGCGGGATGCAGTAAAAAACCTGGCCCGGGCCGGCCGGCTTAAGCAATATCAGGGCAATGTTTACGGACTGCCGGGACATGAAGAACCCTCTGAAACGGTGGGAGTACTGGATATCCATGCCAAAGGTTTTGGCTTTGTCAATACGACTGACGGCAAAAAAATCTTCATTCATGCCGATGACCTGGGCAATGCCTGTCACGGGGATACGGTCAGTGTAAAAATCCTTAAAAAACAAAAAGGGGATAATCCGGAAGGCTTTATCCGTCGTGTTGTCAAGCGGGGCCGGAATGAATTTGTCTGCATTTACCGGGAGGTACGGGGTTATTCCCTGGGTATTCCCGAAACGGCACAGCTCCGGAAGGATGTAGTCATCACCGATTTCAACGGCTATAAACCCGATGACGGAAGCATTATCTCGGTGGAAATCACGGATTGGCGGGATAGTTCACGACGACCTTACGGGCGTATCACCCGTCTGATCGGCAGCCGTGAGACAAAAGAATTTGATGCGGTGCTGGTGGCGAATCAGTACAGCATTCCGGACCGTTTTCCGGCTGAGGTTCTGGAACAGGCCGAGGCCATATCTCAAAAAATCACTCCGGACGGCCGTGCTGATTTGCGGGATCTTGTCACCTTTACCATCGATCCTGAGGATGCCCGGGATTTTGACGATGCTCTCTCTGTTGCCGTGAATAAAGACGGCACTTACGAACTTGGGGTTCACATTGCCGATGTGAGTCATTATGTACCGGAAGGATCTCCACTGGATAAAGAAGCCCTGAAGCGGGGGACATCCGTCTATTTCACCCGCTATGTGATCCCCATGCTTCCGGAGAAATTGAGCAACGAATTGTGTTCCCTGAACCCGAATGAAGACCGTCTGAGTTTTTCAGCCCTGATGACCATCAATCCCAAAGGGGCGGTCATTAAAAGCCGGATAACCCCTTCGGTGATTCACAGCAGGCGGCGTTTTACCTATGAAGAGGTTCAACAGATACTGGACCGGGGAAAGGGAGAGTATTTCACTGAAATATCCGCCCTTTTTAAACTGGCTAAAATTCTCAATGATGTGCGGAATCAGGCGGGAAGCATCGATTTTGACATTCCCGAGCCGAAATACATCCTGGATGATTCGGGTTTTCCCACGGAAATCTACCCCCGGGAACGCCTGTGGAGCCATCGGATTGTGGAAGAATGCATGTTGATTGCCAATAAAACCGTGGCGCGCTTTATTCAGAGCCGACAGGATCCACTGCCCTTTATTTATCGTGTCCACGAAACACCCAAGCCGGACGACGCCCTGGCATTTTTCAAGTTGTTGAGGAACTTTGGTTTTGAAAAAGCCGTGAAGGGGCGCTCTGTGCGGCCTGCAGATTTCAGGGATGCCCTGCTGGCGGTACAGGATACGGATGCCCGTTACTTTCTGGAAAAAATTGCCCTGCGGACCATGATGAAAGCCCGGTACGACACGAAGCCGCTGGGACACTTTGGCTTGGCTTTTGATGAGTATACCCACTTCACTTCTCCCATCCGCCGGTACCCCGATTTGATCGTTCACAGGCTTTTACGAAAGTATCTGAAAAATGAGAGGATCAAAGACCGGAACCGCCTGAAGGAATCCCTGGATGCTGCAGCGAAAAAATCCACCGATTGTGAAATCCGGGCACAAAATGCTGAACGGGAGTACCACAAGATAAAACAGGTCAAATTCTTGGAAAAACATCTCGGAGATGTTTTCAGCGGGATTATTTCCGGTGTGGTTCAGTACGGATTTTATGTAGAAATTCCCGAGACTCTGGTGGAAGGACTGGTCCACCGGAAATTTTTGCCTTCTGACTACTGGGAATTTAACCCTGTGGCTTATACCCTGACGGGCCGGCGTTCAAAACGGCGTTTCCGCATGGGGGATCATGTAAAGGTCCGGGTGGCCAGGGTTTCCCTGGAACACATGGAGGTGGATTTTCATCTGGTGGAAGGGAAAGATGAGGATCACGAAGAATCCGGCAAAAAGAATAATAAATTAAAAAATAAATAAAAACAGGGTTTTATTCAGGTAACCGGGATAGCAGTTCACGCATGGCTTTTGTGACTTCCCGGTACGTATCCAGCAGGTTTTTCATTTTTTCGGGATCGTTATCACTTTCCGTTTTTTCCCGGAACTGATCCCGGCCGTAGGCCAGGGGATAGGCATCCTCCCGGGGCTTCTTTCCGTATATGAGCCAGTTCAGGTCCGGATCCGTGCATTTTTGTAAAACAAGTCCGTAATCCATGGCTCCCCGCCGGCGCCAGGCTGAAACCGTACTCCGGTGGACCTCCAGAAAATTTGCTAAATCAAAATCTGTCTTCAGAGTGTAGTATTCTTTGATCCGATCCAGAATTGTGTTGACAAATTGTAAATTATTTCTTGACATGTTGACAATATGTAGTTATTTTTCGGTAAGTTGGGTGTATTGTGTACATATTTATTATGTTTTCTTATTTTGAAAATATAGTGATATGTACGGGAACTTCAAAAAAGAATGTCCGGACATGCGATAAATTTGAATTAATTAAAACATTTTTGTAAACTATACATAGTTATAGCGGCCCCCCGCAAGACACATAACGTCTAACTCCCAGGGTGGGCCGCTATACGTTTTATGCCCGTAAATTGTAACCTGCAACCTGCGTTACCTCTAAATAAAAAGTCTGATGAGGAGGAAAAATGAAAGAATCATTGCAAAGCAGAATATCGATGAATCATGGTCCCGATATTCCGGTCTTGGGATTGGGGACCTTTTTATCCAAAGAGGGTGATGAGACCCGGAAAGCGATTTCCTGGGCTCTTGAAGCGGGTTACCGCCTGATAGATACGGCAGCCATATATCAGAATGAACGATCCGTGGGAAAAGCCATCCGTGAAAGCGGTATTCCCAGGGAAGAGGTTTTTGTCACTACGAAAATCTGGAATGACGATATCCGAAAGGGAGAAGCCGGGGAAGCCCTGCACAAGAGTCTGGAACGGCTGGGACTGGATTACGTGGATTTGTATCTTGTTCACTGGCCGGTTCCCAACAAGTATGTCTCCATCTGGAAATCCATGGAGAATCTCCTTGAAGAGGGACAGGTGAAGGCTATTGGGGTCAGTAATTACCATGTCCACCATCTTCAGGACCTTCTTAAAGAAGCGGAAGTAATACCGGCCCTGAATCAGGTGGAATGTCATCCCTATTTGCAGCATAACGAACTGAGGACCTTTTGTTCCGAACATCAGATCGTATTTGAGTCCTGGGGTCCCCTGATGCAAGGTGCTTTTCTGGAAGTCCCGGAAATTTTAGAATTGGCCCAAAAATACAACCGGACCCCGGCTCAGATAACACTCCGTTGGGCAAGGCAAAAAAATATTCTCCCGATTCCCAAATCTGTTAAAAAGGACAGGATTATCAGTAATGCGGACATCTTCTCCTTTGAAATTGAACCGGACGATATGAAACGCTTTGATGCTCTGGACCGGGGAAAGCACATGGGGCCGGATCCGGAGAGTTTTGATTTTTGAAGGCAGGTGGCAAGGTAAAAAGACTGGAATTTCCCTGTGACACAAGTTATATTGATGTTACGTGATACAGGAGATTTGTCATGTTTATCCAGTTTACCTTCAATATTCCCGGAGTGACTGAGGGATTGCGGGCATTCAGTCTGTCTGCCTCATCGATTAAAGCGTTGCATCTTGATGCAGGGACGGGACTGATACCGGAGACACCTGCAGGTCCTCTCCTGCGTTTTTCAGCCCTTTTGGGCTCCAACAGCCGGATTACGGCCATCAGCTACAATGCCCTCCAACGTTTCCTTGAAGCCATGCAATCCGAACGGCTCCTGCCGGGTATTGAAGGGGAACGTGAACTGATCTGGCTCAGGGACGGTATCCGTTACCGCTACGGTTTTGAAATCCGGGAGGGGCGCATCACCGCCGAATGGCTCTATTATAAGGAAAAACGGGAAACCTATATTTTTTCCAAACGGGAAGACATATTCGAGGTGAACAGCCGTTTTACGGATTTGACCGAACTGGTACGGCGGCATCTGGCCGGACCTAAAAAATTTCTCCTGGGAACGGCGGTAAAACTTTTCCCCCGGGGGATTCGGGATATCCTGCCCCATGCCTTTATGCGCTGTCTGGACAGGAACCGGTATCATGAAATCATTATCCGGAAAATCCCCGAGAATGTCTTAACGGATCTGAATGAATTTTTACAAAAGGCAGACCCTTCATTTGAGCAGATCATCGGGGATTCGGGGCACGTGGACAATCTGGCCTTTCGGTGGAAACGCCAGCCGGAAATCCCCTTCGGTTCATTGCCCCTTCAGTTCCGTGAAGAGACACTCATTCTTGCCGAACTTTTTTACGCCCTTCGTTTCCACTCCGTGATTATCCTTCACGGCTATTGGGATTTGTTTCATCCCCTCATCCGGAAGGCCATTCTGGAACGTTTCAATAATCCCCGCACCAATCCCCTGGGCAGTCAGCTGATTGTGACTACCCTCAGTCCTTATAGTGTATCTTATGAAATCTCCCGCCGGGATCAGGTGTGGCTGCTCCATGCAAACCGGGAGGGTACATTCCAGATGTATTCCCTCTGTGATTTCCGGGGAAGTGGCAGAATCTGGCGCCGGGGACGTTTCCCGGAGTACTATCTGGAAGGCAGAACCGGACCGGTTCCCGTGATGGAATAAAAAAATCCCCGCTTATTGGCGGGGATCTTGTGATATCTGCTTTCTTTGTCTTTTATAAAGAATCGACTGTTGTCATTGTGACCTTCATCCGGATGGGAATCAGGGGATTATCCCGCTTATCCCGTTCGGCATTGGCGATTTTATCCACCACATCCATACCTTCGGTGACCTTTCCGAAGACCGTGTATTTTTTATCCAGAAATCCGGCATCTTTATGACAGATAAAAAATTGGGACCCGGCGCTGTTGGGATCCTGGGCCCGTGCCATGGAGACGATTCCCGGACCATGATGAATGGCATTGAATTCCGCCGGAATGGTGTATCCCGGTCCGCCGGTCCCGTCGTTGTACCGATTGTCGTCCCGGGAAAGAATGTCCCCTCCCTGAATCATAAATCCCGGTATCACCCGGTGAAAGGTGGTACCGTTGTAATAACCGGCCTTGGCCAGCCGTTTAAAGTTGGCGCAATGAACAGGGGCCTCTTCGGGGAAAAACTGAATCACAATCCGTCCGTACGGCGTTTCAATCACAGCCCGGTCATCTTCTTTGACCGGCTGGGGGTGGGTCTGGGCGACTTCAATCAGGATATCGTTAATTTCTTCTTTTGTCAGCAAGCGTGTCAAAATGGCATCAATGTTTATATCTTCTTTCTCCGGCATGGTAAAAACCTCCTGGTATTCGTAAATGTGTCCGTCCTCTTTTTTCTGAATCTTCAAAACATGTTTCCCGGACTCCACCTCTTCAAGCATTAAAGGTGTCTGACCAATCAGCGTTTCATCCAGATAAACATCCGCTGATTCCCGGTCCGACTGAATTTCCAGCACTCCGCCTTTCCGGCCGCAGGAAACAGCTATCGTCAGGACTAAAATGATAAGTACGATGTGTTTTATTTTCATGGATTCCTCCTTCTTTTCACCCGGATTGAAATCCGGGGCCATGTTACCCCGTTTCTCCCTTGCTGCTCATCCTTCGAACTCTTGTTATTCACCACTCGAATTTTCAATTCCCAATTCCCAATTCCCCCAAAATGTTTTTCTGCTTTGCGACATAAACCGGCAAATCAATCTTTTCCCTGTTTAAATACCGGTTGACAGATGTATACGCCAGATCATACCGGTTATTTTCTTCGCTGATATGGGCCAGGATCATCTTTTTAACCCGTCCTTTCCGACAGGAGTTCACCAGAAGTTCTCCGCACTGGTCGTTGGACAAATGGCCTTGATTGGACCGGATTCGCTGCTGAAGCCATAAGGGGTAAGGGCCGTTTTTCAGCATTTTCAGGTCGTGATTTGCCTCAACCATTAAAAGATCCACATCGGCGGCACAGGTGCTCACCGGCAGGGAAACAGTTCCCAAATCGGTAAAAATTCCTGCAGCGTATTGCCCGTTGGATACGATTACACTCACTGTTTCCGTGGCATCGTGACTTACAGGAACAGGCCGGATGAACATGGATTCCAGCTGGATGTTGCTTCCCCGGGGATAGAGGGAGATCCGGCTTACATCCTTCAGCCATTTGTGCCCTGCAGCAGCATACAGAGTTTCACTCAGGATCACGGGAATCCCGAAAGTCCGGCTTAAAACCCGGGCTCCGGCAATATGATCCCTGTGATCATGGGTGATGAAAATACCTCTCAGCTTTTCCGGTTCCCGCCCGGCAACTCTCATACGGCGGACTGTCTCCCGGCAGGATAATCCTGCATCAATGAGGATGGATTGTCCCCCTTCTTCAATATACGTTACATTTCCCTTACTGCCGCTGGCCAAAACCTGTAGTATCATGAATCATCCTTTTCAACACGGGAATTTATCGATTTTCACGCCATGAAACAGGAGTTTTCCCTAATAAAATCACGGGAAATTCATTAAATTTTAAATCATGTTTCATGCAATGACAATTCGATCATTCTGGTTTTTTTCATTCATTCTCCTTCTCATCACGGTGATTCTCCTTGGAGGGGTCCGTCTTTTTTTATCTCACGGTTTGCCGGCATCCTGGATTTGGCCGGCTGTTCTGAGTTTTTTGAATACAAGCTCGGCAGCCTGGTTTGCCGTCAGCGGGAAAGAGGGGACATTCAAACGGTTGATGGGCAGCATTGCCTTTCGCCTGGTTGCCCTGGTGGTGATTCTGCTTCTCCTCATCCTGAAAGCCGGCTTTGACTCCATCCCCCTTATGGTCTCCTTTATCCTCTTTTTCCTCCTCCATCAGGTGTCCCTGATTCTATGGCTGAAACTGGAAATATGTCGGACACACAGCGCTTTGTTTTCCAATGGAAAAGGAGAAGATAATGGTTAAATCCCCGTGGAAATTGATCGGCAGGCTTTTTTTCTTTTTTCTTATACCAATCATCCTTTTTGCCGAGGTCAGCGGACCTTCTCATTCCATGATGCATAAGATGGAATTATTGGTTTTGCAATTGGGTGTGATTATTTTTGTAGCAAAGGGCATGTCCATCCTCTTTGAAAAAATGAAGATTCCCGGTGTTGTCGGTGAACTGACAGCCGGTATTATCATTGGCCCCTACCTCCTGGGCGGCATTCCCCTTCCCGGTTTTGAGTATGGCTTGTTCGGGACTTTTCTTGCCCTGAATCCCGAAGCAACCCTTCCGGTCTCTCCCGAACTCTACGGAATTGCCACTATCGCTTCGGTTTTACTCCTCTTCATGGTGGGACTGGAAACCAATTTTTCCCTTTTTCTCCGTTTATCGGCCACAGGTTTGATTGTAGGGATTTCCGGAGTGGTCGTCTCTTTTCTTATGGGAGTGTGGGTCGGTATGCTGCTGTTGGATTTGCCTTTTCTCCATCCTGAAACCCTCTTTTTGGGCGTGATCAGTACGGCCACCTCTGTCGGTATAACCGGGCGAATCCTGACGGAACGGCGGAAAATGGATACACCCGAAGGAGTTACCATTCTGGCGGCTGCTGTCATTGACGATGTCCTGGGTATTGTCCTGCTGGCTGTGATTTTGGGAATGATTCCCGTTCTGAATGACTCCGGACAGTCTTTGCACTGGGGGAATGTGGTCCGACTGGGGGCAGAAGCCGTTGGTGTGTGGCTGTTGTTTACCACCCTCGGGCTTGCCCTTTCCAAACAAACCGGCAATTTCCTGAAGATTTTCAAAGGAATCAACGTTCCCGCCGTGATGGCCTTCGGTCTTGCACTGCTTATGGCGGGTGTTTTTGAAAAAGCCGGTCTGGCCATGATTATCGGAGCCTATGTGATGGGACTCAGCCTGTCCAAAACCGATTTGAACTATGTGATCCAGGAATCCCTGAAAAGCCTTTACCTCTTTGCCGTCCCCGTCTTTTTTGTTGTATCCGGCATGATGGTGGATCTGAGTGTCCTCAGCTCCAGAACGATTATCTTTTTAGGGCTCGTGTACACTCTCGGCGCTATTCTGTCCAAGGTTTTAGGATGCGGCATTCCCCTGCTTTTCAGGAAATTCAATCTTTTAGGTGCCCTTCGTGTGGGATTCGGCATGGCACCCCGGGCCGAAGTGGCCCTGATTATTGCCGGTGTCGGTCTCAGTGACGGACTCATTAGCCGGGATGTATTCGGGATGGTGATTTTTATGACTATGCTGACGACCATTTCGACTCCGCCTCTTGTGGATTACCTCTTTAAAAAAGAAAAAAAAGGGACAACGGAAGAATTGCTCCCCACAGAAAGTGTCGTGACGGAGTTTCCTCTTCCGTCTCTCGAAACTGTAGAGTTTGTCTCTGCTAAAAGTCTCCAGCTCTTCAGAGATGAGGGCTTTTTTATCAATCAGATGGAGATGCGATATAAATATTATCATATCCGGAAGAATGATATCTCCATCACCATGATCTGTAAGCCTAACGGCATCTATTTTGAATCCTCTCCCGATGATACTCATTACGTGAAAACCCTCATGTATGAATCCTTTGTGGAACTTAATGAAATTATCAATGATCTGAAGGACATCACCAGGCCCGAATTCCTGAAAAATGATTTCATAGAGGGGAATGACGACAGGTGGGTGGACCTTCGGCGGGTGCTGGATCCGGGCTGTATCCGCCTGAATTTGAAGGGATCAACCAAAAGAGAAATCATTGAAGAATTAGTGGACATCCTGGATTCCCAGTATCAGATTACGGAGAAAAAAGCAGTATTTGATGCCGTTTGGGAGCGGGAAGTGTCTATCAGCACAGGCATGAAAAACGGCCTGGCCATCCCTCATGCACGGACAGATCATGTGGGGACCATTACCCTGGCTGTGGGAATTCACCGGAAAGGTGTGAATTTTGACTCCCTCGACGGTGAGCCCTCCCGGGTTTTTGTTCTTCTCCTTTCTCCCAAACATAAGACAGTCCCCCATATCCAGATACTGGCCCATATTGCAGCCGTCATGAGCAAGAAAAACGCTATCCGGAAAATTCTGGATTGCAAAACGCCCCAGGCGGTTTATCAATATCTTACTGAAAGTGAAGAATAATCAGAAAGGAAACAGATATGGAATGGAGAGCAAGCCATATTCTTGTCCGGGATAAATCATTGGCCGAAGCTATTATCAAACGATTGAAATCCGGCGGTTCCTTTGAAGCCCTGGCCCGGGATTTCTCAACGTGTCCCAGCAAAAGTAAAGGGGGTGATCTGGGATGGTTTTCTGAAGGACAGATGGTGAAACCCTTTGAAGATGCCGTAAAAAAAGGTAGTAAGGGCCGGATCTTGGGTCCGGTGAAAACCCGATTCGGATATCATATCATCCGGAAGACCGGTGAACGGCAAGAGAGTTGAATTGCCTATCCTTTGAAATATCAGTAAATTTCATTCATGTCTTAACGTAAAATCATATCCGGAGAATTTGAATGACCAATCCAGATAGCAGGACCCTCAGGGTTTTAAAGGAAAAAGCACATACACTTCGCGTGGACTGTGTCCACATGATTCATCATGCGAAATCAGGCCACATCGGCGGTTCTCTCGGACTGGCGGATATTTTTACCGCTCTTTTTTTCAAGATTTTAAATCATGATCCATCCAATCCCGACTGGGAGGGGAGGGATCGTTTTGTGTTGTCCAACGGACATGTGGCGCCTATTCTGTATGCTTCTATGGCCCATGCAGGATATTTTCCCGTGGAAGAACTCATGACATTGCGAAAGCTGAACAGCCGTCTGCAGGGGCACCCCAGCCGGACCAATTTACCGGGGATTGAAATATCCACCGGGAGCCTGGGACACGGTCTGGGTGTGGCTGTAGGGATGGCCCTTGCCGCCCGACAGAAAAAACAGTCCCACCGGATCTATTGTTCCATCGGGGACGGCGAGTCACAGGAAGGCTCCATCTGGGAAGCAGCCCTGAGTGCCGGTCACCACAAACTGGATAACCTGACGGTATTTATGGACCGGAATTTCATTCAGATTGATGGCAATACGGAAGATATCCTCACGATGGAACCCATGGCGGATAAATGGAAAGCCTTCCGCTGGCATGTGATTGAAGCCAACGGCAACGATTTTGATGATATTTTCAAAGCCTTTGAGATGGCACAAAATTATAAAGGAAAACCCTCGATCATTCTTTTCCGCACAAAACTGGGATTTCCCGTATCTTTTATGGATGGTGTTTCAAAATGGCACGGCACCCCGCCCAAGGATGAGGAAGCGGAAAAAGCTCTTCAGGAAATTGAAGCCAATTATCAGGGGGGAAACAAGAAATGACACGTTATCTGGATAAAGACGTTTTCACAAATGTTCAAAAGAAACCAACCCGGGATGCCTTCGGCCTGGCTACATCTGCCATGGGTGAAACAGATAACCGGATTGTGGTCCTGACTGCCGACGTATCCGGGTCGGTCCGGGCGAACTGGTTTGCCGATAAATTTCCTGAACGTTTTTACAATATGGGGATTTCCGAACAGAATATGGTAGCGGTGGCTGCCGGAATGGCCCGGGAGGGACTCCTGCCCTATGTATCCACCTTCGGGGTGTTTATTACCGGTCGTTGTTATGATCAGGTGAGGGTGTTGCTGGCTTATTCCAATACCAATGTCAAACTGGTGGCAACCCATACCGGTGTTACGGTAGGTGAAGACGGAGTCACCCATCAGATGCTGGAAGATGTGGCCCTGATGCAGGTATTGCCCCGCATGCGGGTGATTGTCCCCTGTGATACCCGGGAAGCCGTCAAAGCCCTGACGGCAGTGAAAGAAATGGAGGGACCTTTTTATATCCGCCTGGGACGGCAGAGTGCACCCCTTGTTACATCGGAAGATGCCCCCTTTGAGCTGGGAAAGGCCCTGATGCTCCAGGACGGCGAAGATGTAACGGTTATCGCCAACGGCGTACTGGTCTATGAAGCCCTCATGGCGGTCCAAATCCTGGCAGAGGAAAATATTTCCGTCCGTGTGCTGAATATGCATACGGTCAAACCCCTGGATCATGAAGCCCTTATGGCGGCCGCTCTGGAAACAGGCGCCTTTGTAACGGCGGAAGAACATCAGTGCCTGGGCGGACTTGGAAGTGCCGTGTCGGTGTGGAGTACGCAAAATAAACCGGTGCCTATCGAAATGGTGGGCATGAAAGATCAGTTCGGCCAGTCCGGAAAGGCCGATGAGCTCCTCGATTACTATCATCTCAGGGCTTCTGATATTGTTCAGGCTGTCCGGAAGGTTCTCAAACGTAAATGATATGATGAGAACAGAATTTACCAATCCTGCCTGGCAGGAACAGGAAGAAGAACTGGAAACCACCCTCAGGCCTGCTGTCCTGGAAGAATTTGTCGGACAAAAACGCCTGGTTGAAAAGCTGAAAATCTATATTGAGGCAGCCAAAAAGCGAGGAGAGCCCCTGGATCATGTGCTTCTGTTCGGACCACCTGGACTAGGAAAAACCACTCTGGCTCACATTATCGCCCATGAGCTGAATGCCGGGATCAAGGTCACGTCCGGACCGGTGCTGGAGCGGGCGGGTGACCTGGCGGGTTTGCTGACCAATCTGAACTTTTCCGATGTACTCTTCATCGACGAGGTCCATCGGACCAACCGTGTGGTTGAAGAGTATCTGTACTCCGCCATGGAGGATTTCCGCATCGACATCATGATCGATAAAGGTCCAAGCGCCCGGAGTATTCAGTTGGATCTGGAAGGCTTTACGCTGGTGGGAGCCACAACCCGGGCAGGACTTCTGACCTCTCCCATCAGGGCCCGTTTCGGGATTGTCCTCCGGCTGGATTACTACAATTTTGAGGATTTGACACGCATTATCACCCGTTCTGCGGGGATATTGAATATAGACATTACACCGGAAGGGGCTGCCGAAATTGCCCGGCGCTCCCGGGGTACCCCCCGGATTGCCAATCGTTTGCTCCGGCGATGCAGGGATTTCGCCCAGGTGCGGGCTGATGGCGTGATTACCCTGGAAACCGCCCGGGATGCTTTGGAAATGCTGGAGGTGGATAATCTGGGACTCGATGAAATGGATATCCGTATTCTGAGGACCCTGGTGAAAACCTTTGAAGGGGGACCGGTTGGGCTTCAGAACCTGGCAGTAGCCATCGGCGAGGAAGCGGAAACCATCGAGGAAGTCTATGAACCCTACCTGATTCAGGAAGGATTTTTGAAGCGCACATCCCGTGGACGGATTGCCCTGTTGCGGGCGTATGAGCACCTGAATCTGGAACTTTCGAACCCAAAGAAACAGGAGACACTCTTCAATGACGAAGTTTGAAATTTTTGATACCCAGCCAAAAACGTACCGGTTGTCGGATTTTGATTATGAGTTACCGGAGAAACTCATAGCTCAGTACCCGACGGAAAAACGGGGTGATTCCCGGATGCTGGTCGTCCACTCCAAAGCGGAGAAAATGGAAGATAAACACATTCAGGATTTTGTGGATTACCTGGAACCGGGGGATTGCCTGGTTTATAACGATACCCGGGTTTTTCCGGCCAAACTGATTGCCAAAAAGGACAAAACCGACGCCACCGTGGAAGTCTTTCTCCTGCGGGAACTGGAAAATCAGATTTGGGAAATCCTGGTCAAACCGGCCCGGAAGGTCCGCATTGGAAATAAACTCCGTTTCAATAAGGATATTTACAGCGATGTCATCGACAATACCGTCTCCGGCGGGCGGGTCATCCGGCATAACTGCTCCAATGAAGAATTTATGGAATTCGTCCTGAAAGAAGGACACTCACCTCTTCCGCCCTACATTACCCGGGACAGTGAACCCATGGACCGGGAACGGTACCAGACCATTTTTGCCGTAAAGCCCGGTGCTGTAGCGGCACCGACAGCCGGACTCCATTTCAATGAGGAACTGGTGAAAAAAATCCGGGGAAAAGGGGTGAAGATGGTCCCCATTACCCTCCATATCGGATTGGGGACATTCCGGCAGGTGATGGTGGAAGACCTGCACCGCCACCACATGGATTCGGAATACTTTGAAATTTCCGAAGAATCGGCCAAAACCATCAATGCCGTTAAAGAAAAAGGGAAGCGTATTGTAGCTATGGGAGCCTCGGTGGTGAGGGCCCTGGAATCCTCCCTTATAACAGGCACCGATGTAAATCCGAAGAAGGCCTGGACCGATAAATTCATCTTTCCGCCCCAGGGAATCAAGGTGGTGGATGTGTTGCTGACCAATTTACATCAGCCGAAATCCACCTTGTTGATTCTGGCGGCCTCTTTTGTGGACCGCAATTTTCTGTTAAAGGCCTACAAGCATGCCGTGAATGAAAAGTACCGTTTCCTCTCTTACGGCGATGCCATGCTGATTCTCTGATATTTATGCAGACTTTATTCCGTGAAAGTGTCTCTGTCATCATTCCCGCCGCCGGTCAGGGAACACGGATGGGCGCTTCAACTCCCAAGCCCTTTCTTCTGATTAAAGACAGGCCCGTCCTTTGGTATACCCTTGCCCGCTTTCTGACCAATCCCTTAGTATCCGAAATTATCCTTGTGGTTTCTCCTACCATTTGGGAGGATGCCAAAGCGCTTGCCGCATCCTTTGAATCCCCCATCCCGATAAAAATCCGGGAAGGGGGAAAAGAACGGCAGGATTCGGTATGGCAGGGCATTCAGGCTTCGGCTCCTGACAGCAGCGTGCTGGCGGTCCATGATGCAGTCCGCCCCTTTTTTGCCCCCTCTGTGCTTCATGACGGTATGGCGCTTCTAAAAACTTTTCACGGTGCCGCCGCCGGAGTGCCGGTGGTTCATACCATAAAAGAAACGGAAGGACAGGCAATTGTAGGTACGGTGCCCCGGGATTCCCTGGTTCAGATTCACACCCCTCAGCTTTTTCATGCATCCGTCTTGAGAACCGTCTATGAAAAGGCCTTTTCCGAACATTTTTACGGGACTGATGAGTGTATGCTGGCAGAACGGTACGGCTATAAGCTGGCCGTGATTCCCGATACGCCTGAAAATATTAAAATAACCACGCCCTTTGATCTGCAAATGGCGGAAATGCTGGTGGAAAATTATGAATCTTCGTATTGGTCAGGGATATGATGTCCATCGCCTGACGGAAGGACGGCCTCTGATTCTGGGAGGAGTGACCATTCCCCACTCAAAAGGTCCTGCCGGCCACAGCGATGCCGATGTGCTGACCCATGCCGTGATGGATGCCCTTTTGGGTGCCGCCGCTCTTGGGGATATCGGGACCCATTTTCCCGATACGGATCCCGCCTATAAAAATGCAGACAGCCTGAAACTGCTGGAAAAGGTACTTGCCCTGCTGGAACAACAGGGATATGCCGTCGTAAACGTGGATGCAACCCTGATCCTTCAAAAACCGAAAATCGCCCGCTTCATTCCCCAAATCCGCGAAAACCTCGCCCGAACGATGCACATCCCCACAAATGCCGTTTCTGTAAAAGCCACCACCGAAGAAGGATTGGGGTTCACCGGTCGGGAAGAAGGAGTGGCAGCGCTGGCGATTTGCTTGATAACGAGGTGATGACCCCGGACTTCAGTCCGTGAAAACCCCGGACTTCAGTCCGGGAAAAACAACCCCGGACTTCAATCCGGGGGAGTGAAAAAAAGCAACCCCGGACTTCAGTCCGGGGGAAGGAAAAAAGGAGTCCAATGACCGTAATTGTTCGTTTTGCACCCAGTCCCACAGGGTACTTGCATGTGGGAGGACACAGAACCGCTTTATACAATTATTTGTTCGCCCGGAAGCACGGGGGACGCTTTATCCTCCGGATTGAGGATACGGATCAGTCCCGCTATGTGGAAGGCGCCGTTGAAAATCTGGTGAAAAGCCTTCGGGCAATGGGACTGGATTGGGATGCGGGGCCGGATAGGGAAGATGCAAAAGGTCCCTACTTTCAGAGCCGACGCCGGGAGATTTACGACAAAGAAGTCACCCGTCTTCTGGCTTCCGGCAAGGCATACCGTTGTTTCTGTTCGCCTGAACGTCTGGCAAAGCTCCGTGAAAGACAGATCGCTGCCGGTGAAGCTCCGGGATATGACGGGCACTGCCGGCATCTGGATCCTGAAGAGGCGGAAAAACGGGCTCAAAACGAGCCCCATGTCATCCGAATGCGGATCCCCGATGAAGGTGCCATGACTTTTCACGATGAAATCCGTGGAGATGTAACGGTGGAATTCAACCGCCTGGACGATCAGGTGCTGATGAAATCGGATGGTTTTCCCACCTATCACCTTGCCAATGTGGTGGATGATCACTACATGAGCATCACCCATGTCATCCGCGGGGAAGAGTGGTTGCCCTCCCTCCCCAAACATCTGCTTTTATATGACTACCTGGGGTGGGAAGCACCGATCTTTGCCCACCTGCCCCTTCTTCTGAACCCGGATAAATCGAAGCTCTCCAAACGGCAGGGCGATGTGGCAGTGGAAGATTATCTGGCCAAAGGCTATCTGCCTCAGGCCCTGAATAATTTCCTGGCTCTCCTGGGCTGGAACCCCGGCAACGACCGGGAGATTTTTTCTATGGATGAACTGATTGAACTCTTTTCACTGGACCGCGTGAACAAGGCGGGGGCAGTATTCAATACGGAAAAACTGGACTGGATGAACCAGCAGTATATCCAGTCCATGGAGGATGAGGCCTACCTGAAAGAAGCACGCAAGTGGCTGTCCGGCATTGTGCTGAATGAACGGGGGAATGCAGCTCTACTGGCAGTAAAATCCGGACTCACACGCTTTAACGAAATCCCGAAAAAACTGGGTCCCTTTGTCTCCGGGGTATCCCTTCCCCGGGAAGGGGAGGGAGTCGAACTTATGGTTGCAGAATCTACCCGCACGGTCCTTAAGGTATTAAAAGAAAAACTCCGGACACAATCGCTGGATGAACCGGCCGGGTTTTTCTCCCTTATGAAAGGGGTACAAAAGGAAACCGGTGTGAAAGGCAAAAACCTTTGGATGCCTGTCCGTATTGCCCTGACAGGTGAATTCCACGGACCTGAACTGGGGGTGATTGCTTATTATCTGGGGAATGATGAAATGATTCGACGACTGGATACAGCCCTGGAAAAGGCATAATGAAAACATCCATTCAGGCTTATGCGAAAATCAATATCGGATTGCGGATTTTGGGCCGCCGGCCATCAGACGGATACCATTTGCTGGAAACCATTTTTCAGGAGATGGATTTTGCCGATGATATCCACATCGGGGTAAATCGCTCCGGTCGTTATACTCTGGTCTCCAACAGGGATGATATCCCCCTGGATGAATCCAACCTCATCCTTCAAGCCGTGACCGCGTTAAAGCCCTGGCTGCCTGAAGATCTGGGAGCGGACATTTTCGTGGATAAACAGATTCCGCCGGGTGCAGGATTGGGAGGAGGATCTTCCGATGCAGCGGCTATCCTCAAATTTTTCCGACCTTTCTGCCACCGGGAACCACCCCTCAAATCCCTGGCCCTCTCCCTGGGAGCGGATGTTCCCTTTTTTTTGACAGGAGGAACGGCTTATGCCACAGGCATCGGGGATGAACTGGAACCGGTCTCCATTCCCCTGGACTGGACCGCTGTGCTGGTTATGCCGCCTTTTTCCGTTTCAACAGAGCAGGCTTACCGGGATTTGAGAATTTCCTTGACTGATACGGTGAAAAAAACTAATATTCCAAGCTTTCTGCGTCAGGGATTTGCCTGGCGGTTTTTTGAAAACGATTTTGAAAGGGTGATTATTCCGGCATATCCACAAATCGGAGAGATAAAGTCCGCGCTGCTTGAAGCGGGGGCGGAAATCTCCGCTTTGTCGGGTTCCGGCTCGACTGTGTATGGAATATTCTGCTCTGACGACAAGGCCCGGACCTGCATACCAAAACTGCAGGATTATGGCCGTATTGCTTTGTGTCAGCCGCGGGGTTTGACATGATACTCGGGGGTCGTCTAATGGCAGGACAGCGGGTTTTGGTCCCGTCAATAGGGGTTCGACTCCTCTCCCCTGAGCTCATTCATACATACAACAGTTTTTTATTAACCCAAATCAGAGGTGTAAGCCCATGTACGGTGAATTAAAAGTCTTTTCCGGCAGTTCCAACCGGCCATTGGTGGAAAAAATTTGTGAAAAACTGGGAGTAAAAGTAGGCCCCCTGACCATTAAACGGTTCAGTGACGGTGAAATCTGGGTCCGCTTTGAAGAAAGCATCCGCGGTAAGGATATCTTTATTATCCAGTCCACCAATTCCCCGGCAGAAAATTACATGGAGCTTCTGCTGATTCTGGATGCGGCACGACGGGCATCGGCAAGCCGGATTACGGCAGTCCTCCCTTACTACGGCTATGCCCGGCAGGACAGGAAAGACCAACCCCGGGTGCCCATCTCGGCGCGGCTGTTCATGGATTTGCTGGTCAAGGCCGGTGCGGACCGGATTATGGCTATGGACCTCCACTCCACGCAGATTCAGGGCTATGTGGATGTCCCCTTTGACCACCTCTATTCCCGGCCGGCTCTTCTGGAACACTGCCTCTCTCTGAGCGAGGATACAAGCAGCGATTTGGTGATTGTGGCCCCCGATATGGGGAGTGTCCATCGGACCCGCAGCTATGCCGGCGTGCTGAACCGGAGTCTGGCCATTATCGACAAACGGCGGACCGGCCACAACCAGTCCGAAGTGATGCACCTGATCGGAGAAGTGAAAGGCAAACGGGCCCTTATCGTGGACGACATGTGTGATACAGCCGGGACCTTGGTGGCCGGAGCCCAAAAACTGAAAGATCTGGGAGCCCTGGACATCTATGCCATGTTTACTCATCCGGTCCTGTCAGGTCAGGCTATCGAACGGATCAAGAATTCACCCATCAGCCGGGTGATCACGACAGATACCATCTACCTTCCGGAAGAAAAACGGATTCCCAAAATGGAAGTGGTCTCCGTGGCGGATATCTTTGCGGAAGCCATTCAGAGAACGAACAATGAAGATTCCATCAGTGTTCTCTTCAAATAGAAATCAACGGATAACAGGAGATAAAATAACATGACAGAAGCAGTAAAACTGAATGTTTCAAAACGGGAAGAACGGGGAAAAGAGAAAATGAAAAAACTCCGGGCCACCGGACGGATTCCCGCGATTTACTACACTCATTCGGAAAAATCCATTCCGTTAAGTGTGGATTTGCTGGAATTGCATAAAGTACTGAAAACCGGCGAACGGCTTATTGACCTCTATGTGGATAAAGCCAAAAAGCCCAAGAAAGCCATTTTTAAGGAACTGCAGTACCATCCCGTAACGGACGAGATTGTTCATATCGATTTTCAGGGTGTGAGCCTTCAGGAAATGATTGAAGTGGAAGTCCGCATCAATTTCCTGGGAACACCTTTCGGACTCAAAGAGGGTGGTGTAATGGATACCCACCTTTATGAACTGTTGGTTCGCTGTAAAGCCGGTGAAATTCCTCACGAGCTGGATGTGGATATCAGCGGTCTGCACATGAATGAGAGTTTGCATGTGGGTGATCTGACCTTTGAGGGAATTGATATTGTGACCCCTGCCGATGCTCTGATTGTTGCCGTCACGCCGCCGTCCAAGGCTGCACAGGCTGAAGAAGAGGCTGAAGAAGCAGAAGAACTGGAAGGTGAAGAAGCCGAAGAAGAATCTGAAGAGGAATAAAGCGGAGTCATGAAGGTGATTGTCGGACTGGGAAATCCCGGGAAAAAATATACCCAAACCCGCCACAACCTGGGTTTTATGGTCATGGATGAGCTGGCAGACCGCCACGGATTAACATTCAAATCCGGCCGGGGTGTATTCCTGGAATCCCGGATGCCCGACGGATCCCTTCTGGTGAAACCTATGACCTTTATGAACCTGAGCGGACAGGCTCTGGCGGATGTATCCAGACGCTATCCCCTGAACCCTGAAGAGACACTCCTGGTCCATGATGACCTGGATGTGGACTTCGGGCGTCTGAAAATCCGTCCGACCGGTTCTGCCGGCGGGCATAACGGACTCAAATCCGTTTTCAGTGTTTTGGGGACTCAGAATATTCCGCGGATTAAAATTGGCATCAATACCCCGGAGCGGCGGCAAATGGATGCTGAAATCTACGTGCTTAAACCCTTTTTGCCCGAAGAACGGGAAACGGTGAAGGAGATGGTGCAAAAAGCCGCCGATGCAGTTGAACTCTTTTTAAAGGAGGATCTGAACACTGCCATGAATCGCTATAACCGTTCGGAAAAGGGAAAAGATACGGAATCTGTTTCAAATGATGAAACCAAGGAGATGTCGCCATGATCAACTGGATACTTATCATGGTCCCTGCGGTGGGAGCTCTTGCTTTGATCTATGCCCTGATTCGTTCCGGTTGGATTACAAAACAGGATTCCGGTGAAAAGGAGATGGTGGAAATTTCCCATCATATCCGGGAAGGTGCCATGGCTTTTCTCGTCCGGGAATACCGGGTGTTGAGCTTCTTTGTGGTGATTGTGGCTTTTTTACTGATTCTGAGCAACAGCGGGATTTTACGGCTTGTGGCTCTTTCGTTCATCACCGGAGCCCTGGCCAGTGCCCTGGCGGGATTTATCGGCATGCGGGTGGCAACAGCCGCCAATGTCCGCACAACTCAGGCAGCAAAAACCAGTCTGGCCAAAGCGCTGGTGATTGCCTTTTCCGGCGGGTCCGTGATGGGACTCAGTGTTGTGGGTTTGGGACTCCTGGGACTGGGTTCTCTCTTTTGGGTTTATGTCCGTTATCTGGGCAGTGATCCCGCGACGATTCAAAATACGGTATTGCCCATCCTGAGCGGATTCAGTCTGGGCGCCAGTTCCATTGCCCTTTTTGCCCGCGTGGGTGGCGGCATCTATACAAAAGCCGCCGATATCGGGGCAGATCTGGTGGGAAAGGTGGAAGCCGGTATCCCCGAGGATGATCCCCGGAACCCGGCGGTAATTGCCGACAATGTGGGGGACAATGTGGGGGATGTGGCCGGCATGGGTGCCGATTTGTTTGAATCCTATGTGGGATCCATCATTGGAGCCATGGTGCTGGGAGCCATCGTCTCAGTGGGAGGCGGTTTTTCCGGCAGTTTTGTCATGCTGCCCCTGATTCTGGCCGCCGCGGGAGCCCTTGTTTCCCTGGTGGCTGTGTTTTTTGTCCGGGAGAATGAAAAGATTAAACCACAAACCGCCCTGAATATCAGCGAATACGGCGCCGCCATCCTCATGATTATCCTTTCCTGGTTTATTATTACCCGGGTTTTGCCCTCCGGAACCTTTGAATCGGGACAAAGGGAGGGTTTGTCCGCCTCCGGTGTTTATATTGCCACCCTTTTCGGGATTCTGGCCGGAACTCTTATCGGACTCATTACCGAATACTTTACGTCAGAGAGTAGATCCCCGGCACGAAGAGTCGCCAATGCAGCTTCCTCCGGGGCAGCAACCAATATTATTTCCGGACTGAGCATGGGGATGAGAAGTACGACCCTGCCCATTGTGGTGCTGGCCGGGACTATCATGATTGCCTATCATTTTGCCGGAATCTATGGCATTGCCATCTCGGCAATGGGTATGCTGACAACCATCGGTGTTCAGCTTTCCGTGGATGCTTTTGGCCCCATTGCCGATAATGCCGGCGGGATTGCGGAAATGGCCGGACTGGAAAAATCTGTCCGTAAGCGGACTGATGCCCTCGATGCGGTAGGAAATACAACGGCAGCTATCGGTAAGGGATTTGCCGTGGGATCTGCCGCATTAACGGCCCTGGCACTCTTCAATGCCTATAAAACCACAGCCGGGATTGATCAAATTGATTTGACTGAACCCCGGATAATGGCCGGACTCTTTATCGGCGGCATGCTGCCCTTTCTTTTTACATCCCTGGCCATGCAGGCTGTGGGTGATGCGGCTTTTTCCATGATTACGGAAGTGCGGCGGCAATTCCGGGAAATCAAGGGACTCATGGCCGGTGAAGCGAAAGCCGATTTCAAACGCTGCGTGGATATTTCCACTCAAGCGGCCATCCGCAAAATGGTCCTTCCCGGGCTCCTGGCTGTGGGCGTGCCGGTGGCTGTGGGTTTTTACGACCCGAGCATGTTGGCCGGTGTGCTGGCAGGGACGACTATTACCGGTGTCCTTATGGCAATTTTTATGGCCAATGCCGGCGGCGTGTGGGATAATGCAAAAAAATATATTGAAAACGGACACCTGGGAGGCAAAGGGAGTGATGCCCATAAAGCTTCCGTCGTGGGAGATACCGTCGGCGATCCCTTCAAGGATACCGCCGGCCCATCCCTCAATATCCTCATTAAATTGATGTCCGTCGTTTCCCTGGTGATCGCACCGCTGATTACTTAGGTTATTGAGAATTGAGAATGAATAATTGAGAATTGAAAGAATGGAAGTATCTGTTGATAAACCCAACAAAATTCAGAATTCATCATTCGGAATTAAATAAAAAAAAGGAGTTACACTCTTGAGGTATTATGAAACACTCTTCATTGTGCATCCAAACTACGAACAGGATCGTCTGAATTCGGTTATTAAGATGGTGAAAGGCCATATTGCCGATATTGGCGGACATGTTCTGGCTGTGGATGATTGGGGAAAACGCAGACTGGCGTATCCCATCGAAAAACAGAAATCAGGAAATTACGTTCTGATTTATTTTGATGCCGAACCTTCGGCCGTGGTTGAATTGCAAACCTGGTTTGAACTTCAGGCACAAATCCTCGCCCAGCTGATTGTGCGGCTGGATGAAAAACCGGCCGGTGTCCCGTCCCATCATGAAGATAACGATGAAGTTAAGGACGAGATAACAGATGATGGATCCGATGAGGATTATGACGAGGAAGAAGAAATAGAAGTAGAAGACGATTCGGAAGAAACGTCTGAAGAAGCTGTAAAAGAAACGGTGTAAACCGCTTCAGATAGCAAAGGAGTAAAGTGAAATGGCTTTCATTTCAAGAAAAAAGGTCTGCAAATTCTGTGAAAACAAGAAGTTAAGCATTGATTATAAAGACTATAAGACACTTCGCCGTTTTATCACAGAGCAGGGAAAAATTATTCCCCGGCGTGTAACGGGGACATGTGCAAAACATCAGCGTGAACTCGTGACGGCAATCAAGCGGGCCCGGAATATTGCCCTCCTGCCTTATTCTTATGACGTAACGCAAAACTGAGGGAGATATCCGTTATGAAAATTATACTGAAAGAAAATGTGGAGAATGTCGGCGTTGCCGGGGATGTTGTGACGGTAAAGGACGGATATGCCCGGAACTTTCTCATTCCCAAAGGACTGGCTGTGCAGGCAACCCGCTCCAATATGAAAATAGCCAAAGAGCTGAAAAAAATTGAGGAACGGAAAAAGACTGCGGCTGTAGATAAAGCCCGCCGTCTGGCTGAAAAGCTGAAAAATATCTCGCTGACCACATCCGTCGCAGCCGGCGAAGATGACAAAATTTTCGGTTCCGTCACCTCCCAGACTATAGCTGAGCTTCTGGCTGAAAAAGGCTACGACGTGGATAAACGGCATATCGTCCTGAATGAACCCATCAAAGCCCTGGGTGTGTATGATATTCCCATTAAACTCCACAGCGATGTGACCGCCGAAGTCAAACTCTGGGTGGTGAAAGAATAATCGGGATGTGAACGCCTCCGGGCGCACAGCCTTTTTTCAATACATAAAGGGTGCTGTCCGTTTTTGGCAGGACCTTTTTTGTTGAGGATATTTTTTAACGGGAATAACTTTATCCATGATAGTACCCGTCTGCGAAATCGCTTTTCCGGTGGATGTGATGCAAACCTTCACATACCGGATTCCGGACCGGTTCAAAGACCGGTTGAAGCCCGGATGCCGGGTGATTGCCCCCTTCGGCAGACGGCATCAGCCCGGATACTGCGTCAGCGTGTCCGAATCGGATTTGTCCGCCCTGCCGAAAGGACTCAGATTCTTATCTGAAATCCGGGATGAGAAACCCCTTTTCATTCCGGAACAAATACAGCTTTTTCAATGGATGGCCTTTTATTACATGGCAGCGCCGGGACTGGTATTTAAGGCGGCCCATCCCTCCGAGGCCGGATTCAAAAAAGAGATTCGCTATTTTCCCGCACCGGGTATGAAGGATCACCCGGAAATTCAATTGTTGAATATTCCTCCGGACGGCCTGTCTGATTCCGCCCTGAAGAAGATGGCACCGGAGGAGCAGAAGAATATACAATTTCTCCTGAAGCGCCGGATGCTGGTGGTTGATAATGTTTTTTCCGTGGAACGTTCCACCCGGAGTGTGAAGGCCATTCGCCTGAAAGATGTGTTTGCCAAAGGGGAACACCCTTCCCATGTAAAAATCCTGGCGGCACTGAAAAGCCGGGCTATCCCTGAAGCCACCCTGTCCGACCTGATGCGGGAAACCGGTGTAAGTCGCTCCGTTTTCCAAACCCTCGAAAAAAAAGGCGTGGTGGAAAGCTTTGATCAGGAAATTCCCTCCGATCCCTTTTCCGGAGCCTATGTGCCCAAAAGCCGGAATATTATCCTTACGGACGAACAGATTCAGGTCATTGAAGAGATAACGGCACACTTTAATCGTTTTTATCCGGTATTGCTCCACGGTGTGACCGGCAGCGGCAAGACGGAGGTTTACATTCATCTGGCCAGTGAAGCCCTGAAACGGGGGAAGCAGGCCCTGATTCTGGTTCCCGAAATTGCCATTACTCCCCATGTGGCCGGTCGTTTCCGGAGTGTCTTCGGAAAAAAAGTGGCCATCTGGCACAGCCGCATGAGTGCCGGGGAAAGGATCTGGACCTGGCAGAGCATCCGGCGGGGGGATATCCAGGTGGTGGTGGGTGCCCGCAGTGCCCTTTTTTCTCCCTTTCCACGTCCAGGTCTGATTGTGGTGGATGAGGAACACGACGCCTCCTTCAAACAACAGGAACAGAGTCCGGGCTATCACGGAAGAGATGCAGCCATTTATTACGCCCGTCTTCTCAGGATTCCCGTAATCCTGGGATCTGCCACACCTTCCGTGGAAAGCTGGTACCTGGCACAGAGGGGGAAATATCACCTTCTCACTCTCAAAGAACGCTTCGGCAGCGCAGGATATCCCCGGGTGGATGTGATTGACCTCCGCACCAAAAATCCCGGCGAAAGCCTTTTTACACAAGAAATGCTGGAAGCTCTCCGGGATTGCCTGAAGCGGGGGGAACAGGCCATTGTACTCCATAACCGACGGGGCTTTCATACTTTTGTCCGTTGTGAATATTGCGGACAACCGGTGGAGTGCCCCCATTGCTCTGTTTCCATGACCTGGCACAAACCCTGGCAAAAACTGGTCTGTCACTACTGTGACCATCAGGAACCCATTCCTGCCGAGTGTCCCTCCTGCGGCAAAGCTTCCCTCCGGGTCGCCGGAAGCGGTACCCAGCGGATTGAGGATGAGCTGATCAAACGCATCAAAGATGCCCGGGTGATCCGTATGGATCTGGATTCCACCCGGAGCCGCCACTCCCACGTGAAAATCCTCAATACTTTTGAAAACCGGAATTTTGATATTCTGCTGGGGACCCAGATGGTTTCCAAGGGACTCGATTTCAGCAATGTGACCCTGGTATGTATTGTGAATGCCGATACGGGACTGGGTATTCCCGATTTCCGCAGTGCAGAGCGGGTCTGGCAGCTGGTAGCTCAGGTATCGGGCCGTAGCGGACGGGGAGCCCTGCCCGGACGGGTGATTATCCAGACCTGGCAACCGGAACATCCTGCCGTGAATCTGGCAGCCCGGCTGGATGTCCATGCCTTTTATCAACAGGAACTGGAACGACGGAAAAACCTCCTTTATCCACCTTTCAGCCGGCTGATTCTGATCCGGGTGACGGGGAAAGACCGGGACAGGGTCATGAGTGCCGTGAAACAACTGGCGGATATCTGTAAACAACAGATGCCGCCTGAACAGGTCCTGGGCCCTTCATCCGCGCCGGTGGAGAAAGTAAAGGAATTATACCGCTGGCAAATCCTCCTGAAATTTAATCGGAACGGGGACGAGCTGTTGAACCGGATGAAAACCATCATGATTCGCATTCTTCAGGACCGGCGAAACCGTATGTACGGACTGAAAATTACCATGAATGTCGACCCTGTGAGTATGAACTGATGAGGTGTTTTTATTTAAAATGGATACTGTGGATTGCGCTTTTCATGCCGCACATGCTGTCGGGGAATATCCTGGCGGAAAAGGATTTTACCATCCAATATGAGCCCAAAGACCGGAAAACAGCGGAGTTTATTGCCGAACGGGCCGAAATTTTTCGCCTGGAAATCCGGAACAAGCTGGGACTCGAAATGATGCCTTTTCAAATTATCCTCACGGCACGTGAGAAAGAGTTCAAAGAAGCCTCCGGTAAAGATTTTCCCCATTGGGGTGTGGCTGCCGCCCTGTACCGGGGACGAAAAATCCTTTTGAAGAGTCCGCGCTTCAGCCGCCAGAGCTTTCCCGAACTGTCCGCCACCCTTCACCATGAAATGATCCACCTGGCCCTGGAACCCATCGACCGACTCACTTATTTGCCCCGGTGGCTCAATGAAGGCCTGGCTCAGCATGAGGCGGGACAGTTTGAATGGCATCAAAAAGTTTTACTGGGACAGGCAGCTCTCTACGGTAAATTTATGGACCTGCACAAAATCGACGATGTGCTCAAATTTGAACAGAACCGGGCCAATCTGGCTTATGCCCAGAGTGTGTCCGCCGTCCAATACCTGATAGAGGAACACGGCTATGAAAGCATCGGGGAATTGCTGATCCTTTTGCAGGAGGGGGTGGACTGGAGCCGGGCTTTCGAGATTGTTTACGGCTACGAACCCCGCTATTACAGCACCAATTGGGAACTCTGGGCTACAAAACGGTATAAAGCGTATGCGCTGGTGGATTTGCACACCCTTTTGTGGGGTATTTTGCCGATATTGCTGCTTTTTGGCTGGCTGCAAATGCGAAGGCGCAATGCACGTATTCAGGATACCTGGCAGGCGGAAGAAATTCAGAAAAATCCGGACTTTCCTCCCCATGAAGATAAAAAGGATGTAAATTTTCATGATGCGTAAAACATTGGTTTTCATAATTCTTCTCGGAGGATTGACACGGTCCCTTTCGGCTCAGGTGGTGCCTGAGGCGGATATCCTTGCCTCGCCGGAATACTGGGGCATTGCCCGCTCCGGCGGCGCCTTAAAGGATCTGCCCGACCAGGTCTGGATTAATCCCTCTCTCATACCCGGCACTTTCAAATACTCCCTTTCCGCCAACCTGGCCCTCATGCCCGCGGATATCCGGGTGTCCCAGCTTACCGGCCGCTATCAGATCAAAAAGCATGTCTTCAGCGGCGGCATCAATTACGAAAATTACGGCGATTTTGAACGTCTGGATACGGAAGGCTACAGTAGCGGCAATTTCAGCGCCGGACGGACTCAGTACTTCAGCGCCTGGAGTTACCTGCTCTCTTCACGGCTGCAGGTGGGGGCCTCTTTCCGCTATGTGTCGGAAAATATTGCTTCAAGCCGGGAAAATTTCAGCGTGCTTACCTACGGGCTGACCATTATCCCCGTTGCGGATAAAACCCGGGTGAGCCTGGCCTATACAGATTATCCGGAACCGATGGAGGATGAAATCCGCATCTCCCTGAGCCATCCCCTCCTTTATCTGCCCCTCACTATGAATCTGGATTACCGCACCCGGGGAGATCATGACATTGAAAATCTCACCCTGGGAGGATATTTCCGAAGCGGCTCACCCCTGGAATTTCTGGCCGGACTCGATTTTCGGCGGGGAGGATTGCAAAGTAACAGCTTGGGACAGGATTACATTGCCGGATTGGCCATGGGGGGACGCTACCGCTATAATAAGGTAACCCTGCAATTCTCTTTTTTCAGTTATGGAGGATTGGGAACCGTCAGCACATTCGGAGTGAATTATTACCATGGATCGTAAGGGACGCTTTATCACCTTTGAAGGAGTGGATGGCTGCGGAAAAAGCACCCAGGTGCGTCATACGGCCGAGATGTTCCGGAAAAAAGGCTTTGAAGTCCTGGAAATCCGGGATCCGGGCTCGACAGCGGTGGGTGAAGCGGCCCGGGAAATCCTCCTGAATCCCCGGTATGCCGAAATGGATGCCACGACGGAAATTCTCCTTTTTGCCGTAGCCCGGAGCCAGCTGGTGGCTGAGGAAGTCCTTCCTGCCCTGGAAGCAGGGAAAATCGTCCTGTCAGATCGGTTTTACGACTCCACCACTGCCTACCAGGGTTACGGCCGGCAGCTTGACCTGGAAATGGTGCTTCAACTCAATGCCATCGGCGCCCATGATCTTGTCCCCGACCTGACTTTCATCTTTGACATATCCCTTGAAACTTCCGCCGAACGCATGGCCTTCATCGGAAAATCACCGGACCGGATGGAAAATGAAAAACGGGCTTTTCATCAGCGAGTCCGTCAGGGTTTTCTGGAAATCGCCCGCCGCGAACCGGATCGCTGTTATGTGTTGGATGGCCATGAACCGGAAACAGATATCCGGGAGAAAATCCGCCGGGAACTTCAAAGACGTAAATTTCTCTGATACCTTTTCAATTTTAAAAATGTGATTTATTTAAGATGTAAAAGCTTTCCCGATTCCCGTGTATTTGAGGATAAAAAAGTATAAATGTAAATGCCGGATGCCTGGTGGTCGAAGTCAAGGGGGATTGATACCGCCTGGCCTGCCGGAACCTGGAGGAATGAGCTGAAAATTTCCCGTCCCGCCAGATCTATAATCCGTATCTGTCCTTTCCGGGGAAAGGGGAGGGGAGAAAGGTGCAGGGTGGTTTGCCCGTTAAAAGGATTGGGGTGGGCAGAAGTCGAACTCCGGGCCTTCTTTTCAGGCAGGATGGATACCTGTGTGGAGTCCTTCCAAAACCATGTGAGGATATCATCAATCTGTCCGCGCCAGTTTCCCCAGGAATGGCTTTCCGGAACCTCCATGTATGTGTACTCGTATCCCTTGTTTTCGAAAATTTCTTTCATGTGCAGGGCCCCGCTCTGCATGTCGTGAATTGTGCCTGTGGACATCCAGATCTTTAAAGGGCGAAGAGGATAATCCGAATAGAGATTGTAGATTACCGGATTGTACCAGAATGCGGGGGATTGGATGGCCAGCAAATGAAAAGTTTCCGGTTTCACGGCACCGGTGTAGGCGGAACAAATCCCGCCCATGGATGTCCCCAAAAGGCACCGGGAATCCGGATCAGTTTGTGTTTTATATGTGGAATCAATGTAGGGTACCAGCTCATCCGCTAAAAAATCGGCAAAAGCTGCGTTCATGTTATATTCGCTCATACGGCGGTTTATACCGCCGCCCGGTGTGACCGGACTGATAAAGACGGCGATGAGGGGCTTGATTTTCCGGTCGTGAATCAGATTATCCAGAACCGTGGGAACGCTGCCCATAAGACTGTTGGCATATTCGTGTCCGTCTGTGATATACAAAACAGGCAAGTGGGACAAGGTTTCATAGTCCGCCGGGGTGTAAACCCGGTAGTGAAGACTGTAGGCCAGGGCGTTGCTGTAAATGGGAATGTTGTCTGAAAGAGTTCCTTTTCGCGTATCCTCCCGGGCTAACACCTCCATGGGAAATTCATAATCCGGCATGCGAAGCACGGAATTGTACCCATATCCGCCCATTTGACGGAAGGGATTCGCAGGATCCAGAATCCAGGTGCTTCCATTCAGAACAATTTTATAATCCAGGCGGGCATTGGAAGGAAAAGTTTTTTCCAGGATCCAGATATTGCCGTTTAATTTCTGCACGGTGGCATTGAATGCGTCGTCCGACCAGCTGTTGAAATCGCCGTACCAGGCTACGGAAGATGCCGATCCGCGATAAAGAAATATAACGGAATCCGCCATTTTAAAGGGAATCTGCCGCTGTTCTTTTAATTGGAGCCACAGGGTATCCAACGCCGCATTTCGTTCCGTAGCTGTCTGAATGGACGTGATTTTAAAGAGGGAATCCCTGAATGCGTTGCAGGATTCGAAGGATACTGCCCGGAGGACAGAGAATAAAAGCAGGGTTAAGAGCAAATATTTTTTCATCACCTTATTTCATGTATATCATTTTTAAAGTGGTTGTGTGTCCGTGACGGGTTTGGATTTTACCGATGTAAAGGCCTGTCCCGGCCGTGTGTCCCCGGTTGTCCCGGCCGTCCCAGACCAGGGAGTGATAACCGGCATGGAAGGAGAGGGGACCAATGCTCCGGATTTGGGCGCCGCGGATATTGAAGATTATCAGGGTAACTTCGTCGGCTTCCGGTAGGGCCAGGGGGATGGATGTGACGGGATTGAAGGGGTTGGGATAGTTGGGACCTGCGCTGAAGGTGACGGGCAAAAGATCTTCAGGATCCAGGGCGTTGAAGGCGGAACTGTCCATGGTGAAATGACGGATTCCCGATGAGAGACTGGTATCCTGTCCGTCTGTAACCCAGACCTGCCAGGTGATGGAAAGATCAGGGGCAAAACCCAGATCGGCAGGAAAAACCCGCAGAAGAGTGTCCGGCGTGTGGAGCAGAGTATCCATCAGATGAAGGCCGTTGTACTGACTCAATCCCACCAGATAAAGAAGCGTGTCCGGATCCGGATCAAATGAGGCACTCCAGAGGAGAATCACCGAGCTGCTGTCCCGGTTGATGTAATTATCCGGCGGATCCAGGAGGGTGACGGAAACCGGGGTGTTGTTTCCCGTAATCGATATGACAATCATACCTTCATCGGTGTATTTCCCGTCCGATACGGTGTAAAACAGGGTATCGGAAACACCCGGATATGCCGGAGCTTTGTAAATTATCTTTTCGCCGGTGGAATCGGTCTTGTAGCTTCCATGGAGGTTGTTCCCGTATACCGCTCCCGGTGTCAGGCTGTCCCCGTCCGGATCCCAGGTTGTGGCCAGGAGATCC
The DNA here is from genome assembly GCA_021157965.1 of Candidatus Neomarinimicrobiota bacterium. Lineage (NCBI taxonomy): Bacteria > Pseudomonadati > Fidelibacterota > Fidelibacterota bacterium. Next base: position 6,203 of record JAGGVO010000040.1, on the reverse strand, counting down.
ACGGTGAGAGAGTCGTTTTTCTGCACCTCGTAGCTGTCTATCCAGGCATGAGGTGCATAGTCCTGATGAGGATTGAAAAAGGGCAGAAGACGGATCAGGTTCCACAAAAGATGATGGCGGTCCGCCGGGCGGGTCAGGGAGGCGAAATGAAAGGACATATATGCCAGGGTATCCGGCACGAGAAGCATTGAACTGTAAGTATCCCGTTCGCTCCAGGATCCTAAAGAAACCACACCCGGTGCTGCTTCAACCACATCCTGGTCACCATAGACATCGTAAGTATGTTCCATTTCATCCGGAAGAGAGTATAGTGCCCGCATGAAATCACGGCCCTCCGGCGTCAGGGTCACCGCTCCGCCTTTATCAATAATCCAATTGCTAATGTGAAGCACATCCCGGCCGAAATGATCCTCGTAATGTTCATAGGCCAGCTCACCGCCTTCAATCAGCAGGGGACCGCCCCAGTCCAGGTAATTTTCCAGGGCTGTTTGCAGGGTGGTGCTTACAGGCTGCTGATCGGCGCCGTGGGAGTATATCACGCCATTGTAGGTGGAGAGGAGGGAGGGATTGATATCGGCGCTGCTTTTTACCGAAACAGAGAGCCCGGCATCCCGGAGGATATCTGCCATGAGGAAGGCGGAATTTGCAGAAACCCCATCCCTCCAGGGAATGATGTCGTTTTTATCTTTATAGCGTTTGGCTGAATCGTCATTAATCACAAGGTAGCCGCTCCGGAGGGACATGGGGATATTGGCGTAGGGGGAATCTTCGGTATTGAACACCAGTCGGACCGGTACGTATCCCGGCAGGGTCAGGTGCAATGTGTAGGTGTAATGGGGGAGTAAAACCTGCAGGTTGGAATCGGGTGCGTTGCTGCAGAATCCTTCGGCGTAGAGAGAATCACTGGTGCCGATGTACACCTGGTACCGGGCTTCCAGCGGCATGCCGTAAATATCGTAAACCCGGGCGGTCCAAAGTCGGCGGGGACTCTCTTTCAGCACCAGGGCAAGGGAATCGGCCGGCCAGCGGGGAATGATAAGGGTGTCGGATTTTTCGTATCCGAAAGCCCGGATCCGGAGATTCAGCGGTTCCATGAGTACGGGGTTCGGTGATGCAAAGTGTCCCGAATCGTCAGTAAAAAAAGTGTAGGTGCGGTAATTATCTCCCTGAAAGCGGAGTTCCGCACCGGAAATGGGTTTGCCGGCTGTATTCGTCACCGCCCCGGAGAAGAGGGTAAAAAGGGAAACAATGGGGAATGTCCGGTAATGTGTATTATAACCCGGCGCCGTGAGGGCAGCGGACAGGGGCTCAGGAATATCGCTCTCTACTCTCAGGGTGTCGTTTCCACCTTCATAATGAAGCCCATCCTGAGAATACCAAGTCTGGACAGCCGTATTTGCAGCTGATCCTGTCAGGGTAAAGGGAATCCTCAGCAGAAGGGAATCCGCCACACCATACCGGGAGTACAAATGCAGTTCCGGTGCCGTAAAATCCTGACCTCCGGTGATGATCAGCGTTTCCCGTTTGAGAGGATAACGGGCCGCCGGATCCCGGGCAAGCAGAGTAAGTGAGGGACCGTAGGGAACACAGAGGGGCAATATGGCAAGGCCGTTCTGGTCCGTCATTACCGTATCCGAGCTGTATCCCGGGGACAGTGCCCGGATTTCCATGTTTTCCAGGGGATTGCCATCCGTATCCAGGACCGTTACGGACAGAGTATCTGTCGTTTGGATGGCCAGGGTATCCTTATCCGTGATCAGTTGAGACGGTTCAATCACCGTGATAATTTTTTCATAGGGGATATATCCCGGAGCTGTGACCGTGAGGTGGAGATTCTCCAGACTGTTTAACGGCGGAAAGGTGAGGGTGCTCAGTCCCCAGTCGTCGGTATAAGCTGCGGCGATAAGGGAATCCCCCCGGGAGAGTCCCACCAAAGCATTGGGGACCCCGTTTACATCCACCTGAAAATTCACGGTACCCCAGGCGATACAATTCTCGGAAAATACGTCAAGGGGTTCTGATTCGCCGAAGCGGAGGGTCATGGATGGATCGCCGAAAAGGGTGTAGATTTCCCAATAATAGCGGGAAAAAGAAGAAGCGGATTGGCTGACGGCCAGATTGCCTGTGTAGATAAGGGCGGAAGGATTATCCAGATCCGTCCGTGTAAAGGGGATGTCAAACATACCGGTACCGGTCTCTTCCGGCGTGGGGGTCCGACCGTCCGGCCCGATCGTATAGAGTCCCACTGCCCACCACAGGTCTTCATCCCAGTAGGTGTCGTTGGTGGCGCCGATAGCGGCGGATGCACCCCGGTTTTCCAGGCGGACCCAGGTTTCGCTGAAGCTGTTGTTGATGGCAAAGTTGGAGGTCTGGCAGCCGTTGGTGATGAGCAGGGGTGCGGTATTCCAGGACTGCATATCGTAAAGCTCAAGGGTACTTACGGCCGGATCCTGCCAGGATGTGGCAGACCCGTGGCCGGTATAGTAAATCAGGCTGAATCCTGTATTGAGTCGGTTCCGGACGGCTGTTGTAAATTCTCCTGCCCGGCTGGACAGAAAAGTATAGGTGTTAAAACCCGCCGTCTCGTTCAAGTAGTGATCACGGGCATAATTCACCGCCGGATAGCCGTACATTTCCGCCCAGTTGGCATCCCAGCCGGCGATGAGCATCACGTTATTCAGATGGCCGGGATCATCATAGGTGTAGGTATCAACCCACAGTATTTTTTCGATAAGTCGGGACAGCTCCGTGGCGGAGCGGACCGGCAGTCGGCCGGCATAGAGATCAGGCAGGTAATCCCCTTCCGTCACCGTCACATAGGGCAGATCGGTAAAATGGTCGTTTTTTTCCCCTTTAAAAACGGGGATATAATCTTCATCACCCACCAGCAGGAGGAAGGAAGGGGCGAAGTGCCCTGCCGGCGGATTGAGATACCGGTCGTGAATGGCCTGGCGGATGCTTGCTGTATCCGGATTTTCCAGGCTTTCCAAAATAAGCACATCTACCTGAAAGCCCCGGCGCGTTTTCCAGGTGATGAAAGGCTCCAGGGCCGGTTCGAAGGCTGAGGGGGTGACAATCAGATATTCCGGGGGGGATTGAATAAGAGATGGAGGATTGTCGCTGGTAGCGGGAAGCGGCGCCGTGAGTTTGGAAAAGAAGGGAGAGGGTGGCGGAGTGTAGACTCCCTTGCCGGGGGATTCGGACAGGGTCAACGAAAGGGATTTTCGCAGGTCCAGGCTGCCGTTTTTGGGATCATAATTTACGGGAAAAACATCCAGCCGGTAAATCCGTTCCTGCCGCAGGATGCCCAGATCGGTCAGCCGCACCGCCGGGAAACGGGTCTTTTGGCTGTACGCCCGGATGTCGGGATTTTGAAACAGGAGTTTTACGTCCGGCCGTTTGGGACGAGAGGGCTGGACCGGCCAGATTTTGTCCGGCAGGGTATACCGGCTTAAGAACAGGCGGGTATGTGACGAATCGTCCAGACTCACACTTAGAAAGCGGTCTGCCGGAACCCGTATCAGACGACGGATGACGGGGAGTTCGGGGTGTCCCTCTTCCCGTGTGGTGTATTCACCTTCAATCCGAATTTGGGTATAGCTTTCTCCGTCCGGTGCGGATACAGACTCCAGGCGAAGCCGGGGAATGTGAATCTCCAATTGAAGCCGTCCCGGTGCTGTTCTCCGGGCTTGTACAGGAATCTCTCCTTCCGCCGGCGAAAGAAACACCGGCGCAGGAAAAAGTCCTGCCACCATCGCAAAAACCATCAAAACCGCCATGGAGGTTTTTTTTACACAGGATTTGGTCATTTACATAATTTCCGAAGATTTTTCTGTCTAAACAACAACTCATGCCTTCGGACATGTGATGAGGAACAATCCCGGTTCCACCCAACCCGGGACTGAAGTCCTTGGTTGAGTTGTGTGCCACCCATTAGGATTGTCGAATATACGTATTAATGAATAATATTGTAATTCCTGGTGAATTTTTTTATTCTTTTGTACATGCGGGGTAAAAATGCCGTACAGAGATATTTTCTATCACATTGTGATAATCACCAAGTACCGTGAAAAACGACTGAATCAACCACGGTTAATGGCTTTAATACAACACATACGTACATATGCATCAACAAAAGGCATTCAAATACATGCCATAAACGGATATCAGGATCATCTGCACATTTTTGCTACGATTCCTGTCTACATAGCCGTATCAGATGCCATAAAAGCTATCAAGGGAGAATCATCCCGATGGATCAACAAGAACAAACTTTTTGAAGCTCCTTTTCGTTGGCAACCGGGCTACTACATTGCAACAATCTGTCCACACCACAAAAAAACGGTTATCCGATACATCCTTCACCAAAAAGAACACCACTCCCTTACACCACCCTAACCCGGGACTCCAGTCCCGGGCAGCTCGAAGGCAGGAACACACCCAACCCGGGACTTCAGTCCCGGAGCAGCGCAGAGGCGGCGCCCCCAACCCGGGACTTCAGTCCAGGAGAGTCCCAACCACTCCCGGCAGTCCCTGCTGAATGAAACTTCTTTTCTTTCGCTGAAACATGTAAATTCTTTTCATGAAACCAACTCAAGCTCCCGAACTCCTCCTCCCGGCCGGCGACCCGGAAAAGCTCCGGGTAGCTCTGGCCTTTGGAGCCGATGCGGTCTATGCCGGAGTTCCGAAGTATTCCTTGCGGACCCGGGAAATCGGATTCCGCCGGGAGAACCTGCGGGAAGCTGTGGAATACACCCACAGATTGAGCAAAAAAATCTACCTGGTAATGAATATCTACGCCCACAACCTGAAGGTGGACGGTTTTCTGAAAGAGCTGGACTATGTAGCAGCGTGGCAACCCGACGGACTCATTATGAGCGATCCGGGACTCATTGCCCTGGCCCTGAAACGCTATCCCCAAATTTCCATCCACCTGAGCACCCAGGCCAATACCACCAACTGGACCACTGTCCGTTTCTGGCGGGATTTGGGAATCCGGCGCATTATCCTCTCCCGGGAACTCCACCTGAATGAAATTGCCCACATGCACCAAAAAGTACCGGATGTTGAACTGGAAGCCTTTGTCCACGGCGCTATCTGCATTGCCTATTCCGGTCGCTGCCTGATTTCCAACTACCTGAACCACCGGGATGCCAATCAGGGGACATGCACCAACAGCTGCCGCTGGGAATATAAACTGGCCTGGGAAAAAGGCTCCATCCTTGAGGTGGAAAATTCCCAATCCCCTTATACCTATGAATCTAACACCCGGCTTCCGGATGGTTTTACCCTGTCCGAACCCAAACGCCACAACGAAAAAATGCCGATTTTTGAGGATGAATTCGGAACCTATCTCATGAATTCCCGGGATCTCTGCGCGATTGAACTCCTCCCCGATCTGGTGAAAGCGGGTGTGATGAGTTTCAAGGTGGAAGGGCGGACCAAATCCGCCTGGTATGCCGCCATGACGGCCAGGAGTTACCGGCGGGCTATTGACGATATGACGGCAGGCAGATCCTTCAATCCGGAACACCTCCGGGACCTCATGACACTCAGCTCCCGGACCTACACCACCGGTTTCTACACCCGGAATCCCAGGCAGTACGGAGAGAATTTTGAGGATGGCTACTCCGTCGGCTTTCTCTATCAGGTGACGGGCATTCTGAAAGAATATGACGACACATCCTCCATGGGAATCTTTGAAGTTAAAAACCGGATGAAAACCGGATCAATCCTGGAGCTTGTCACGCCCGAAGAAACCATCCCCTTCACCCTGAAGGTCATGGAAAATCTGAAAGGGGAAAAACTGGAGACAGCCCACGGCGGCGCCGGGAATGTCCGGATTCTTTTGCCGAAAAATCCCGGCGATTATGCTTTCCTCCGGCAGAAAACAGAGTGAATCTGTAACGGGGATCTTCTTCAACCCATTAACTGACAGAAAATTTTAAGGAGAATTCCATGAAATATATACATCTGGGTCAACGTGGCCCCAAAGTCTTCGTCATTGATTTCGGCGCATGGGCTTGGTTGGGTGTGTAAGAAAGTGACGCGTGACAGTTGACCAATCCTGCCGACTGATGACTGCCGACTTAATAGTGACGCGTGACGCGTGACGAGTGGCCCAATGACCATCCCTGAATAGTGTTGACAGAAATTACTCTCAATTAACTCATATTAAAGATAGAACAGACAGGACCATCAGG
>JAGGVO010000039.1 GCA_021157965.1 Candidatus Neomarinimicrobiota bacterium | reverse complement strand
ATTTTCCCTGCCGGAACCTGCACAGATCACCCTGAATATTTACGACATCACCGGCCGTTTGGTGGAACAACTCATAAATCAAAACACAGCCGCCGGATATCATACTGTCTCCTGGAATGCGTCGCGATACAGTTCGGGAATTTATTTTGCCCGGATGCAGGCGGGGGATTTTATGCAGACAAAGAAGATGGTGTTGATGAAATAGGCGGCAGTCAACAGTCAACAGTCATCAGTCAACAGTCAACAGTCGGCAGTTGTCAGTCGACAGTTCCCAAGCCCCAACGCCCGCTAATCCACGAAAACACACCAGCCGCACAGCGGCACTAACTTCCGGTCACCGAGTAGGCCGCCAACAGGCGGACGTATCGAGATGCCAGCTTCCAACTTCCAAAAAGGCACAAAGTGCCACTAACTTTCAGCTTCTGTATTCACATTAATCAGACAATATTTCCTTAAAGACAGGGACTTTGCAAGCATCATATCCCGGGAAATTATCTCAGCTATGAAAAATACTGAATAACAGATTCCGAAAATGTCTTGGATTTAAAACGCCAATCGAAGTATTTTTCAGAGAAAATCATGTTGCACTTAATACTTAAAGCCAAAGTAACAGAAAATCTTCAATTCTAAACATATCTATTACCTGGACAGTGTCTGTCTTAATACTATAAAAAAAGAAAAAAAAAGTATGCTGCATAAAGCTTATCCGGATGTCTTTTTGGGGCAGAAACTCCAAATACTGAAAGCACAGGAGGATTGAGTCATGGAAACACCATTTCGCGCAATGACTGATGCGGAAATTAAGCATCTTAAATCTAATGGATGCACGTGTGAAGAATGGGGGCAGATTCAAGTGAAAGACGGCTTCGATCCGAGTCGCGTTCGCGCGGTCAATTTTTCAGGAACCATCCGACTTGGCCGATACGATGGGGAGCGCACGTTGTTCGGCGGATTAAAGCGTCCCACCGGGATTTACTCGGCGACTCTGCACAATTGTCATGTGGGTGACAACGTGTTGATTCATCGGGTTGAAAATTATATCGCCAATTATATCATCGAAGAAAATGTCATCATCGATACCGTCGATCTGATGGCCGTGGATGGCGAGAGTACCTTCGGAAACGGCACCGAGGTAGCTGTACTGAATGAGTCCGGCGGCCGGAAAATTCCGATTTACGACCATCTGAATGCCCAAATTGCCTATTTTCTGGCGTTGTATCGTCACCGCAAGGCGGCAATCGAGCAGTTGGAGGCGATGATCGAAAAGTATGTAGCTTCAGTGCAAGCACGTTATGGCAGGGTGGGGGCCGGTGCGCGCATTTGCCATGCACATCTCATCAAGAATGTGAAAATTGGCCCCGCAGCGGTCATCGAAGGCGCAACCCGTTTGGAAAGCGGCAGTATTAACAGTTGCGTCGATGATCCGGTGTACATCGGGCCGGGGGTGATTGCCGAGAATTTCATCGTTTGCTCGGGATCGAAAATCAGCGACAACACTCTCATTGCCGAATGTTTTGTAGGCCAGGGATGTGAATTGAACAAGCACTATTCGGCCGAAAATTCGGTTTTCTTCGCTAATTGTGCCGGGGTTCATGGCGAGGCATGCTCCATTTTTGCCGGACCTTTCACCGTGACACATCATAAATCCACATTGCTCATCGCCGGACTCTTTTCTTTTCTGAATGCCGGGAGCGGATCGAATCAGAGCAACCATATGTACAAATTGGGACCATTGCACCAGGGGATCGTGGAACGGGGTTCCAAGACGACCAGCGATTCGTACATGTTATGGCCGGCGCATGTCGGGCCTTTTACCTTGGTCATGGGCCGGCACTACCGCAATTCCGATACCTCGGATTTGCCCTTTTCCTACCTGATTGAATCCAACGACGAAAGTGTACTCATCCCGGGCGTTAATTTGCGCAGCGTAGGTACCGTACGTGATGCCCGCAAATGGCCTAAACGCGATAAACGCAAGGATCCTGACCAACTCGATTTTATCAATTACTACCTGCTGAGCCCGTTCACCATTCAGAAAATGATCACTGGTCGGCGGATTCTTCAGGAATTGACACACACATCCGGAGAAACATCCGATTTTTACAGCTACAACAACGTAAAAATCAAGAATTCTTCGTTGATCAATGGAATTACATTTTATGAAATCGGGATTATCAAATTCCTGGGGAATACACTGATCAGACGATTGAAGGATCGGGAGTTCGCTTCCGTGGCGGAACTGCGACGGGTTTTAAAGGCCGAATCCGACATCGGAAAAGGCAAATGGTTGGATTTGGTGGGCTTGATCGCGCCGAATAAGGTTATCCATGCCTTATTAACCGACATCGAATCGGGGCGTATCGACAGTCTTGACGGCGTTATGAAAGCTCTGCGACACATTCATGAAAATTACCCGATCTATGAATGGAATTGGACCATCCAGCATCTGGAAAATCATCTCGGCAAAAGTGTCAACGCTTTCACGCCGGAAGATATCATCGGATTTACGGAACAATGGATCTCGGCCGTCATCAAGTTAGACCACATGCTGCGTGAGGATGCCCGTAAGGAATTCAGTCTGCGTTCACAGACAGGTTTCGGTATCGATGGGGATCGAACAACCCGGGAAGAGGATTTTCTGGCCGTACGCGGTGTCTTCGATGAGAACAGCTTTGTGAAGGATATTGATGAGCACATCCGCACCAAGAGCCAACTGGCCGATGATCTGATTGCACGCATGAAAAAATTACAATGAGCACGATGCGATCATATTCTCAATGAGTTGATCCACATCTTTGGGAAGAGTGAAAGCAGGGTTTTATAGATATTATCTTTGTTAAAAAGAGATAAATTTATTAATTATTTTGTGTGTAGAGATAATAAATACAGAGATGTCATAATATGAGAAATTCTGTATTGCTATTAATTCTTTTGTTTATCACGGAATCCTTGTCTGCCCAAAACCTTGAGAGAATTCCGACTGCAGTTTTCTGTTTAAACATACCCCAGGGCTTTGTCCTGGAATCGATCAGCAGCAAGGGCTTTCAGAGTTCAGGAATCAATCATCCGGCAAATATGAATAGTGTGAATCCGGCAGCATTATATGCGTTCGAATCATTATCCGCAGGATTATCATACCAGTGGGACGCGTACAAAACGCCAAACTGGTTTGCCGATATTGAACATGGAAGAATTCACAATGCATTAGCAATAGCAATTATGCGAATCTTAGTGCTGGAATATATAAAATCAGTTGTTCATTAGATAATCAAAATTATCCATATATAGATAGTATTTATATCTGTCTTGATTTAAGAGAATCCCGGTATCCATGGACAGGTGAATTTTATGAATATAATGATTTCTATTAGTATTATGATAATGGAATATATTATTATAAATTGCTAGGAGTGAATAATTCTTGTATTCAGATACCAAATCAAAGTACAATTACTCTTAGCGAAATCTTCAATATAACAAATGGAATTAATGATTATTCTAAATTTCAGCCAACCACACCCACTAATCTTAGTATTTATTATTATCAGGGCAATCCCAAATTAGTCTGGGACTTGTCTGAGCCGTCTGAAGCAGCAATATATGATGTTTATCGAAGAAAAGGAATCAACGGTACTTTTTCGTGTATAGCTTCAGGACTGTCAACAAATGAATATATAGATTATAATATTTCTTATCCAAGTTATTTAAATCCTTCCAGTTATTATTATTACAAGATTAGAGCACGGTCTGGGGATGGACTGTTATCTTCACCTGATTATTCAAACACAGCAAGTATAAAAGAATCCGAATCAATCATTATAGAAAAAGGTAATAATGAAATATCTGAAGATTGTATGTCAAATGCTCCGGAATCATTTGATATAAAATCAATTTATCCAAACCCCTTTAATCCCGTGACGCATATAACCTTCGGTCTCCCGGCAGAATCCGGCGTGATTCTCACCATTTACACAGTGACCGGAAATTTTGTGAAGACGCAAAAGATGGTGTTGATGAAATAGGCATCAGTCGTCAGTCGTCAGTTGTCAGTCGGCAGTTGTCAGTTGTCAATCGACAGTTCCCAAGCCCCAACGCCCGTTAATCCACGAAAACACACCAGCCGTACAGCGGCACTAACTTCCGGTCACCGAGTAGGCCCCGCCTATGGCGGGGACGTATCGAGGTGCCAGCTTCCAACTTCCAAAAAAGGCACAAAGTGCCACTAACTTTCAGCTTCTGTATTCACATTAATCAGACAATATTTCCCTAAAGACAGGGACTTTGCAAGCATCATACCCCGGGAAATTATCTCAGCTATGAAAAATACTGAATAACAGATTCCGAAAATGTCTTGGATTTAAAACGCCTGCCGAAGTATTTTTTGGAGAGAGTCATGTTGCACTTAATACTTGAAGCCAAGCTGATAAATAAAATTTCCATCTCACTATATAGAAAGATGCTTATGTTTATAAACCCCCGCGGATAAAATAATCCCACACGCGATCAAATGCAAGATTATATTATTTTTAATATATAGTGTCCTTCAAAACTGAAATTCCGGAATGGCACAGTCATACAGTGTCGCCAACTTCGGATCACCGGGTAGTACACAAAGCAGACATATCTAAGTGCTGATTTCCAACTTCAATAGAAACAAATGTCTTTAGGTGCCGGACTCAATTTTCAATTCTTAATTTTATTCGATTTAACCGGTTCGAAACCGCATATCCCAATGCGCTGCTGAACACACCCACTACAAGTCCGTCAAAGCCCCAAGGTTGATTCAGGATGTAGTTCCACAGGATCATGCCACTGATTCCGCAGGCGGCGGATACGGAGAAATCCCTTGGTATGGCCTTTTTCCCCAGAATGGCAGCGATAAGAGGAATAAGAATCACCGGAGCCCAGAAATTGTAGGTAAAGAGGAGTATATCCAGGACGCTTTCAATTTTCACGGCAAAGATCACACTGGCAATGCCCAGGAAGACGGTGAAACAGCGGGCGACTCTCAGTTCCTGGTCTTGATGCAGGTTGATGAATTTTATGGGTTTGATGATATCATTGACAAAGGAGACCGTGGCGGCATTGAGGAATGAATCGGCCGAGGACATGATGATGGCAATCACGGCGGAGATCATGACCGCCCGGATACCCACCGGCAGAACGGTCCGAACGACAAAAGGCATGGCCAGATTGGCATCCAGTCCCGGATTCAATACCAGGGCCGTAAGACCAATAAGTCCGCTTGTTATAAAGAAAGGAATGGAAATAATCCCGCTCCAGAGAGTCCCTTTGGATACGGTTTTCACATCTCTGGCCAGGAGAAGGCGTTGCACATAAGGCGGGACCAGGGTTTCACCAACGACAAAGACCATGAAGAGGGATATGAAAGTCGTCCAGGTAAAACCGGCAGCGGGAATGGAAAAGTGTTGAGCCGGGACAGATTGGATGATGCCCGGGATACCGCCTGCATGGCGGACAGCCAAAATCAATGTCAGGGGAATGCCGATGATAAGGAAAACGAACTGCACGATGTCCGTCCCCACTACGCTTTTCATTCCGCCGGCTGTCACGTAAATCAGCACGATACCGATACCGATCAGGATCCCGTGAAATTTGGGGATTCCAAGAAAAACATTGAAAATATGTCCCATGGCACCGATTTGGGCCCCCAGGATCCCGGCACAGGCAATAAGGGCAAAAAAGCCCGTAAAGACCTTTGCCTTTGTCCCGTAACTTTTCTCCATGATATCACCTACGGAGATAGCCTCTTCATATCGTCCCATCCGGGGAGCAATAAAAAGGGCGATGAGAATCTGGCTCAGACTGAATCCAAAAAGAGCTACAATGTTCATGATACCGAACCGGAAGACCTTTTCTGCATTCCCCATGGAAAATCCGCCGCCGATAAAGGAAGCACTCAGGGTGGCAAAAATAATCGGTGCCGAATAGGCTTTCCCGGCAACAGCATAATCACCCAAATCTTTAATACCCCGCCCGTACCAGAGTCCGAAAAGTAAAATTCCGACGAGATAGAGAGTAATAATAACGAGATCCATGATATCCTTTCGTTTGATTTTGCTACAGGGAAGTTCAAAGTTGACAGTCACCAGTTCCCGGTCACCGAGTAGGTCGCAAAGCGGACGTATCGGGATGCCAGCATCCAGCTTCTATTTCATGTAAATCATCTTCCGGGTATCCGTAAACCCATCCGTTTTCATCCGGAGAATGTAAACGCCCGTGGAAATGGATTGCCCCAACTGGTTTGTTCCATTCCAGAGGATTTCATGACGACCTGCTTCATGATCGATGAAATGCCATTCCTTCACAATCCGGCCGGTAATGTCGTAAACCGTCAGACGAAGCGGTGAACGGACCGGCAGATCAAAGGTAATGTGGGTTGAAGGGTTGAAGGGATTGGGATAATTCTGATACAGACTGAATTCACGGGGAATTTCAGGATCCTCCGTTCCTGAAACATATTTTTCTTCCACAAGAAGAAATTTGACAGCATCAGCCCGGAGAACACTGTTCGGGTTTGTGTTTCCTCCGTTATCCTGAATACGAAGGGTGATGGAAAGGTCTTTGGGCAGATCATATTCACCAATGGATACAAAGGATCCACTGCCCTGATTCTGATCCACGACAAAGGTATCCCGGGGAGCACCGTCAACCATGATGATATAATCCGCCCGGTTGTGGGCATTGACGGTTCGGGGAACAATATACTGGATATCATAGGTTCCACTGAAGGAAAGGGTTTTGGTGAAATCGGCATGTTTATAGCTGGCATTCCCATTGGATGAAATATAAACACATCGACTGGTGGGGCCGTAAGCTGTGGCAACACTCGTAAACCAGCCGTTTCCGTATTCAGCATATCCGTCGGGATCTTCATTATCCACCAGTTTGAAAAAAGACATGGCATTGGCACTGACGGGAATTTTCACCATCGGATGCAGTGGATCATCGGTTTTAATTGTAATGGTATCAGAGTAGCTGCAAAATTCGTCCGTATAGAAAATCACCGGGACTTCACGGCTTTCCATGGGTCCCAGTGTGAGGGGGAAGCTAAGCGGAAGGGAAATTTTATCTCCATCCCATGAAGCCGATAAAACAGTCATGACATCTTTGCCTGCATTGATTAACGTAATCACCTTTTCAACCGAGTCCTGTGCGCTGATTTCTCCAAATGTGAGTACTTCGTGGTCTGTTTTGAAAAATTTATCCGCGACCAAAGGAGTAATTCTTACAACGTCCAGTCCCAGTGTCTTGTTTGTTGACAAATTTTCGAAGGTAATGGTATTACCTGTCCCTTCATTCAGTTCAAAAAAACCTGCATGTTGCCAGGCATCCGTACCTTTCAGCGGGGTTGTAAAAAGAATCGTGTCTGCAACGGTGCCGGTTTGTACAATACACCGTGCCGAATCCGTATCACTGCCGGGGCCATGGAAAAAGATGCTGTACATACGGGATTCTTTAATATCCGGTATAATTTGCACCGAACCGGGACCCTGGACTTTCCGGGCGGAGAGGTCCCACAATTCGCCGCTGACGTGGTTTGTCCAGGTACCGGATATTTCCTGGAAGACCGGATCTTCGTTATCGATGAAAAGATCATCGGGGACATAATTCAGATGGACCTTGGACTGATTTCCCACACTATCACAGACGGCAACAGAGACTTTGGCAAGATGATGGGCTGGGATGGGGTCAATGGTTTCCCACTGGTTTTCACCCGTAATTGTACAGGACAGGCGTTTATAGGTTTCGTAAATCGTCTTTATAGCGATATAGGGTTCCTCAACCTGAAAGACGGGACCGTCAGTTTCAATGGCGAACCTGATTCCGTCCGGTTCAACAATTTCATCAACAGTCAAAACAGGCGGGACGGTGTCGTCGGGATTGATCCACAGGCGCATGGCCTCGGTATCTTTACAGTATTTGAATTCCACACCGTACTGATCGGCAAATTCATGGGCAAATTCATTCAGTTTTTCCAACCCGTACAGGAAATCGGTTTGAGGCAGGTGGGACCAGAGGCAGACCATCTGATCATTCCCGTTGGCCGCTTCCTGAAACATGGTTTCCATCTCCTGCCGTGTTCTGTCTATACTGGTGAAACATACAGACCGGAGACGCCACTGATTCAGGTCTCCCTCGATCTGATAATTGTCTGCGTTGGGGTGATAGGGCACAAATGCGGAAGGGGATTCGGACCAGTCGATAATGTTGTTGGTTGGCTCGTTGTAGTCCCCGCCTTTGGCGGGATAAGCGTTGGACATGTCGAAGGGAATGAACCGTTCCTGATAGGCCTGCCAGGCATTGTCCATATAGTGCCAGCCACTTCGGAAAGAGATTGGGAAAACGTCATCCTCAATAAGAAATGTATTCAGAGTGTGTTCATAATCATCCAGATTCAGGTTAAAATCCAGCCCCTGATTGTAGTAGTAAATGCCATCGCCGTCCACATCGGACCAATGATAATTGTGATAGTGAAGAGTTAGTTGGTCATCATAGTGATCAATAGCCTCCTGATGGTACTTTTTCATCAGGTAGAGCGTGATATTGTTCCGGATGGGGATATTACAGTTTCTGGAGAGGTGAAAGACATTGCCGGCCATCATCCACCATGTCATTTTCATGGGGGTTCCATACGAATCCCGCAATTGATACCGGAAGGATGTATCCATCACCGCATATCCGTTTCTCGCAGGATCGGCATATAGAGCGCCCCGGAAATAACGATTGTCATATACCGAAATACTGAGACCTTCCCAGATGGATGTGTCCGATCCGATCACCAAATAAACCTTTCCCTTTTCCGACGCGGACCCAGGATACAGAATTCCAAAGAATAAAAGAAGCAGAATAAGATATTTTTTTATCATGAGGCTTTCCCTTTCCCTGATTATTTAATTAAAAAATTTAAGGAAATTTCTCAGGAAACAAAATAAATGAAAAAAAATGGCGGAATCGGGTAACATAAAGTCGGTACAATAAAGATTGTTTGATCTGTTATAGATGGAATTCTTTTCACTTTATAATGTTTTTAAAAGCATGATCCGTCAATCTGTCTTTCAATTCTTTTTACGCAGTGATACAGGAAGGCATAGGATAAGGTGCCGGCAATGATATTTGCTGTAAATCCTGCCCAGAAAACCCCTTTCAATGCATAGAAAGTTGCCCCGATCCAGGCGAGGGGGACATAGAGAAAGAGCATCCGCAGCATAGAAAAGAAAACTGCGGGATAGGGACGGTTCAATCCGTTGTAACTGGAAGTACTCAGCATAACCAGTCCTTGAAAGCCGTAGCTGGAACCCACGATGAAAAAAAAGCTGGCGGCAATGGCAATAACCCGGGGGTCGTCTGTAAAGATACCGGCTATATTCCGGCCGAAAAGAAGCAGAATCAGGAAAATCAGGATTCCCCAGATCATAGAGAATCCCAAGGCATAGCGAAGGGCTGAAAAGATTCTGTTGAATTTATGTTTACTGTAATTTTGTCCGATAAATATAATCAACACCGATCCCAGGGCGGCAATGACCGTCAGGGCAAACATTTCAACCCGGGATGCAACACCGAAAGCCGCTACGGCTTCCTTGCCGAATCCGGACAGGATACGGGTGATCAAACCGATGGAAAGGGGTGTGATTAACATGCCCAAAGATGCGGGTCCGGCTACATACAAGACTTTTTTCCAGGTCGCCAGAATTTCTCTTAATCGTCCCAATCGAACAGTTAAAAGTTTTTCTCGTCTGATCAAAATAATCAGGATGAATACAAAGCTCACACTCCGGGCAATGACCGTGGCCAGGGCGGCTCCACGGATGCCCATCCGGGGGAAAAAGCCGTATCCAAAGATCAAAAGTGGATCCAGAATTACATTGATAATGGCAGAATTCAACATCAACATACCCGGCATAAAGGTGTCGCCGGTGGCACGGACAATATTGTTTCCGATCATCGGGAAAACCACGAAAGGCACGCCCAGATACCAGATTTTCATATAATCACCTACATAGCCAAGAATGATGTTTTTTGCTCCCAGAACCGTGAAAAGGGGACGGATAGTAAAGAGTCCTGGGATGACAAAAAGCAGCACAATCAGAAAACCAAGCAACAATGCCCGACTGGCCATCATTTTTACAGCATGACGCTCTGCGACAATGATATGTCTGGATATAAGTGAACTGGTCCCGATGCCAATGCCCTGAGACAGACTGTTAATAAACATAACGACAGGGAAAGTAAAGCTGATGGCAGCCAGTTCCTGTACCCCCAGCCTGCCGATAAAATAAGTATCTGCAAGATTGAAAATGACCATGCCCGCCATCCCGAAAAGCATGGGCCATACCAGATTGAAAAGCTGTTTTTTGATATTGCCTTCGCTGAGATCTTTATTCCGCCGTTTCATGCTGCCTCAGTATTTCTGTCTCTGTTTAAACATGATGCTGAATTCTGTCCAGTATATAAGTAAAAATTTTTAAATTCAAACTAAAAATTCCGGGAATTTTATGCAATTTTCTTTGCTTTTAATAAAGAAAATATTGAATTGGACGAATCAGCAATTCGGTTATTTATGATTGGTCCTGGTTTCACTGGAATTTTACATGTAGGACTCTTTTAGCGCATATTTCAACACAATATCATCTTCCCGGACGCCTATATCGCGGGCAATGACTGGACATTTGGCTTTCAGAAGAAAAAAGACGGGACGGTCTGTTTCGGAAAGGCCTTCATAATTTCCCTGTCCTTTGCTGATGATCATATCTGCTTCATTGAATCGCCGGATAAAATCAGGAGTACACAATGGCAATATTGTGGATGGAGCAGGCGATCCGGATGACATGATTTCCGCCACTTTGTGTAATCCGGAGGCAATAGCATCTTCCTCGGTCACATCGTTGATTATGGGGCGCCCCCGGACTACATAGATGACTGGTTTCTGCAACGTTTCAATTAAAAGTCTGTCAAAAACCGATTCACCGGCATTATCTCCCAGATACAAAATATGCTTTGCCTTCTCCAGAACATTTCTGAAAGCATCCATGTCACAGATGGCAAAATCCTGTTCCAGGATGATATTCAAATCCCTTTCAATATGAAAATCTTTGTCCATACCCAGATCAATCACATTGCCGGCAATGGCGATTCGTACAGCCGTCAGTAACGGATCCTCAGAATTTTCCAGTAGATCCTTTAACTCAGGATAAAGGCGCTTTGCCTCGGCGATATGCGTTTTTTTTTGCTCTTTATAGGGATCATCAATTCCTGTGATTTTGCTGATTTCATCATAAATGATTAAACCCATTTCCGGCGGGGTGTGATCCATGGGGATATCTTTAATCCGGCACCCGATACGGTCCAGAAGTGCCTTGAGTTTTGTTTCATCGTCCGTGATCATCTGCCCGGCCCGCAGAGCCTGGTTGACAAAACACGGGATGCAGTTTAAAAAAGTCTTCATGTTTGCAATCCTGTTTTCATGGGAAATATTAACCGGGTGCCGGCTCCGCCTTCAATATATTTCTTCGGATACCGGCCGGCTATTTCTGCGATATGTTGTGTACAATGTGTAGGACATAAGAAGTCGATGTTTTTCAGTACCTCATACTGTTTAAAACCGTGAAATCCCCCAACTAAGGCATGGATGTGGCCATATTTTTCCGCAACCGGTATAATATGTTCAAGTCCGGGATGGGAACAGCCTGCAATCAGTAGTAAACCGGCGTCCGTTTCAATAATCAGGGATTGTTCGATGCCCATTAACTCGCCGGTGGAATGGAGCCCGTCATCAATGGTACAGGCTTCATCGATATGGATAACTTCCTTTGCACGCTTTACACCGCGGAGGGATTTAGGGACAAACACCCGGACATCGGGGTTTTCATGTAAAAAGGTTGCCAGTCCGCCGGTATGGTCGAAATGGTGGTGGGAGATAAATACGGTGTCAATTTGTTTCGGATCTATCCCCATCCGTTCCATGTTTTGCAGCAGGATCTGTCCGTCCGATCCCGTATCAAACAAAATATGTTTTTTCCCTGCTTCGATGATTGCAGAAAATCCCCAATCGGCTGTCAAATCTTTTTGCCGGCTGGTATTGTCGTATACAATGTATAATGAAACGTGTTTCATGAGATTATGTGTCCTGTATTTTTAAATGCCTTTAAATCTAGGCAATATAACTTGTAATCCAAATTACAATTCATATCCTGAGAGGCGATTCAGCGGATAATCAGGACCTTCTCAACCGAGCTGTAACTTCCGAATATTCCCATGACCGGGTTGCCGTTCTGGTCCCGAAGATTGCTGACTTTTGAGTTGTTTACAGGCAGGGAAGAAACATAATATCGGGACAGATCAGCATTCAGGGCACGGATGGTGAATTCATACCGGCCTTCCGTTAAAAAGGGCGGGAAAAAGGTAAATCCAAGAGTATAACCGGGATAGTTAATGTCGTCTGTTTCCAGTGAAAATCCCGAATTGGAATTGATAAGAACCCGCCCGTCGGGGATATATCCGTACAGAGTGATATAATAAGATGTAGCGCTGGTGTCCGAAAGCCAGTACAAAGTATTTTCCTCTCCAAAGGTATAATACAGGGTATCCCCCGTATGTTGTGTGAAATCCAGGTTTAATAGTTGAACCGGCGGGACAGGACGGGTCCGGGCTGTGATTGTTTTTCCATAAGCAGTACTGATCACTGATAATTCATACTCGCTGTTCAAATCCACCTGAAAAGGAACAGCCGGTTTAAATCCGCCATAATGGTGCGTCACAAAGCTGTCCGGAAGAATTGATGTTTCATCTTTCCAGAAACTATATTGAAAAGAATCGGCACTGCATACCCATAAAAAAGGAATGATATCTCCGGTTTTAAGATTTTTTATGGACACCAATGCCGTGCTGTCTGCCAGTTGCCTGCTGATCCGTTCAATCGAATCCTGCCAGGTGGCTTCTTCGTCAATATCGCTGAAGATTTCCGTGTCGTCTATGCGAATGCTCCGATCCACCATGACGAGACTGCTCATGGGAGTACTTGCATCCAGAAAGGCTTCAACCCGGAGTTCGGGTTCATAATTTTCGTAAAATTCGGAAAACTCCGTGATGCTGATTTGTTTTTCACAGGCGGTGAACAGAGTCAGCATAGTGATCAGCAGAATGAGCTTCTTCATAATTCAAACTCCAGCCCCATGGAAGGGATTAACGGGAACATTCCCAAAGCTGTTACCCGGCTGGGACTCTCACCGTGATCCCAGTTGTACATGAGGATATTGAAATGATTACTGACATTGATAATCTGGATTTTGAATGTGCCGGATATTCCACAAAAATTTATATCCCGCGCATAGCCCAGGTCTGCCCGGATGTAGTTGGGAAATGTGGCAGTATTGGTTTTTCCGTTGAGTGTACTCAGATTTCCATAGGGATTCAGGAGATCTGTAAATCCGCTTCGGTGAAAGACTTTTGCCACAACCGGTGTATATCGCTGGCCGTTCTGGAATACATAATTGAAGGAAAGATTGCTTTTGTCGCTCAGACGGTAATTCAGGAGGATATTTACACGGTGAGGTGTATCGTACTTCAGGGGGAATTTTTCGCCGTCCTGCCGGGAGATGATGCCGTCCTGGTTCAGATCGATGTGCTTATAGACCCGTGAATAGGCATATCCGATCCAGCCTGTGAGTCTGCCCCGTTCCCGTTTCAGGAGGATTTCACCGCCGTAGGCATATCCTGATCCGGCAATGAAATCATCGGTATCATCGGACGGATCGTTGTTGGGATTCCCGTCCAAAACGGATGGATAGGCTTTGTAGTATCCCTCCAATGAAAAGGTAAAACCTTCACCCAGCCACTGCTCAAGTCCCGCAATAGTGTGCAGACTCTCCTGGACAGGAAGATTCGCCGGGACCGGTTCCCAAAAATCCACGACCCGAAGAATTTCATTGTCATCATTGGTTGTAAAAATAAACTGATGATACCGCCCGGTACTGAATTTGAATTTGCAGTTTTCCGTCAGATTATATTTAAAACCGAACCGGGGTTGAAAATATAGACGGTCATGGGGTTCATATTTACTCAGACGGATTCCTCCTTGAAATGTCAGGCGTACGTTGATTTTCCACTGATCCTGAAGGTAGGCTTCTATAATATAAGGTTTGTTCCCCACCTGCAGCAGGGATGTTCCATCCAGGTTGAAATCCAGGCCCATTTCCAGAAATTTCAGACTGATCCCGGTTTTTACCTGGTGTGCCGGTCCTGCAAAAAGAGTCAGATTATTGTGAAGTGTAAAATCATAGACGGAGTTGTCCACCAAAATCCGGGTTTCAGCCTTCCGTCCGGCACTGTCTATTTGGGTAAATGACAGGTCCACATCAAAAAGATAATCGGTACGACTGAGAATGAGCTCGTTATAGATCAAGGCATTAGGTACCCATCGCCAGTTCAGACTGTTTGTCCGATTTCCCCAGTCCCAGTCAAAATTGATCTCGTTGTCGGAACCGGGTTCCAGTGTGAATGCCAGTACGTCATGTCCGCCGAAACTGTTGAAGGTCAAATGGTTTGTGTCATTGAGTTTCCGGGTGATTTTGAGTTGCAGATCTCCGAAGTAATACTGCCAGTTCTGAGGATCGTTTTTTATCCGGTTATAGAGTCCGGCAAGTACGTCAAAATAGGTACGTCGTCCGCTGAGAAGCCAGCTCCCCTTGTAAAGAGGACCTTCCAGAAGGATTTTAGAACTGAGAATGTTCACTTCACCCCTGATATGACTGATATCGAAATAGGGTCCCAGGATGGTGTTTTTGAAAAAACGGCCGTTCTTTGAATCACCTTCCCGGGTGTTGATTTCCAGGACCGAGCTCAGTCTTCCACCGAATTCCGGTGTGAAACCTCCTGCCGTGAATTCGGCACCGGCGATGGCATCGGCATTGAAGGTGCTGAAAATTCCTCCAATATGATAAGGGTTATACACTTCGCTGCCGTCCAGGAGAATGAGATTTTCATCGGGACTCCCCCCGCGGACAATCAGGGCGGCGCTGAAATCGTTCCGGGAAGTAATTCCCGGCAGAAGCTGAAGACTGCGAAAGACATCACTTTCAATAAAAGCCGGTGCGGATTTTATCTCCCGGAGATTCAGGTTCAGCCGGCTCACATCCACCTTGTTTTCAAAACGGGTCCGTTCTGCCGTGACCGTTACCGTTTCACCCTGAATCACCGACACATCCAGACTTAAATCAATACGGAGATTCTCATCCGGAGTCAGGCGAACAGGTATCTCCCGTGTGGCATATCCCATCATCATTGCCCGAAGGGTGTATTCTCCAGGGGGGATCCCCGTTATTACGTAATATCCGTGGACTGATGTGGCCGCACCGTAATCCGTTCTCACAAGAATAATATTCGCATAGCTCAGCGGCTCACCTGTTTTAACTGCCGTGATATACCCGCTGATATTGGCCGCCTGAAGGGATCCCACCATGAATAGAAAAAGACTCCGGATAAGTAAAATTCTTCTCATATCAGAATTTATGGCTTTTGGGATTGAATATTATCATTACATAAAATTTAACATAATTATTCATATCTAAAAGGTTGAAATATGGACTTGCGAAATGTTTGCCAGATTTTTATACCATACATTGTATCAAAAATATATTTTATGAAAGTTTACCCCCACATCGTGTTATTCAATGGTTTAAAACGATGTCAATCAATGATTATATTAAAAATGTAAAAATTAATAATTGGCCGCCGTTTGATAAAAAATTATGGCAACGCAATTATTATGAATGCATTATCCGTAATAAACATGGTTTGGAATATGCCCGCAAATACATTTTAAACAACCCGTTAAAAGAAACCTCTCGGTATCAAAAATAATTACCCTGTATATTTTTCTGATGGGGATAATTCAATGACTCATATCAGAAAATTGAAAAATGAATTTTTGGATGTTTTTCAATGGGGTATACCTGAAGGGTGATTCATACAAGTGAGAATTTTTCACGATTATGGCGGATCTGAGATTTATAAAAGGATCCAATGATGAAAAGAATTGAATAACACCCTGCAGGTCCGTATTATAAAACAGAATCATTAAAAAAGGGGGACAGCCATGGATCTGTTGATGCTCAGGGATTTTTTTATGTGGTGTACGATCCTTAACGCGGGGGGACTGATTTTTGCAGCGTTGATTTTCAGGTTTCTGGGGGATTGGGTCTATCAATTGCACAACTGCTGGTATTCGTTGTCCCGGGAATCTTTTAACAGTATCATCTATGCCGTTATGGTCTTTTACAAAACACTCTTTATCGTTTTTTGCCTGTTTCCCTATATCGCCCTATTAATCCTCGTATAAGTCTTATTATTGAAATCATAGTCGGAACAGGCAAATTTTTTGCTTCATCCGGCCGGTAGGAAAGAAAATAAAAACCCCCTTGAATTAAGATTGTTTTCCATGTACTTTGATTATACAGGGTATGAGATTATGAGGGTTGATACCATGAAACGAACGTTTTTTATTATATGGTTGTTGGCTGCCGTGTTCCTTTCCGCGAATCCCATCTGGGTAGGTGCCATACCTTCAGAACTTTATTTTGATGAATCGGGGGACTGGGTTCTGGAGATTTATCAGGAAATCCATGGCATGCCGCCGGACAGCATTTTCCTTCATTCCTCAGATGGTATGGCAAAAATTACACAGTATGATACGACACGTTATTTTATAGTAACAAAGGATAGTCTGGACAGACCCCTTGACATTAACAGATCAGGAGATTATCTCAGCATTTACTACTACGTATCTGGTTATTCCATGACAGATAGCATTGTCTTTGGTGATTACCCCGGTTCAACAGTCTACAATCTTCGTCAGGGACAGTCAATCAACAGTTGGATTGGTACGTCCATCTGTTATAAGGACAATTCACCGACATTGGGTTACGAGAATGATTATGCCGGTGCCCTGGGTAAAATTTACGGTTACATGTATAATAAAGATCAGGAACCGATAGCAAAACGGAATTTCAGGATTTATTACGGAAGTCAGGGTTTTATTGAGACTGACGAGTTGGGATTTTTTGAAGGGAATCTTCTGGCCAGAACTTATGTGATCAATGAATTATTTCTTTTTGATTCAACCAGCCATGTTGAAAAAGTGACTTTCCAGGAGCGGGTTTTTGATATTGAGGAAGGTGACAGTCTTCGGGTGGATTTCATTCAGGCCCCGGCATCAACAGAAGGCCGCCCGCAGTTCGCCATGCCCTTTGCCATAACCCTGAAATCCTATCCCAATCCCGCCCGGAACACGACCACCTTATCCATTGATCCCTGTGAAGATAATCTTTCCGGTTTATCCCTCTTCGTCTATAACATCCGTGGCCAACGAGTGGATGTCCTTACACCCCGCTCAGGGATTTTTCCCTATGATTGTGCCCATTTGTCTCAGGGTGTGTATTTGCTGGTTTTGAACCGGGCTTCCCGCATTGTGTCTACACATAAACTGCAGATCATTAAATGACCGTTTTTTGTCGTACTGTCTTTCTTTTATGTTGGATATATGCGCTATGTTCAGGGCAGGGGGGACTTTCGTTTGTGGAAGAAGATCTGACTTTCGAACTTCGGGAGGGAAAATTCTCCGTACAGGGGATTTATTATTTCAGTGCAGACAAAGCCGGAACCTATTTAATCCGGTACCCCTTTCCCGATCCTGTGATTTACGGAAAGGTAACGGATGTCCATGTTTCAGAACTCCGTAATCACACATCTTTGGAATATCGCTGGGTTAAAGATTCTGCTTCGGTTCTCATTCCAGTGTATATCAGCGATAAAACCCCCGTCCTTATTGCCTATTCCCAGGAACTTCAGTCCAATCAGGCACGATACATCCTTACAAGCACACAATCCTGGCATAAGCCCCTGAAAAAAGCGTCATTTACCCTGATCACAGATACCGAGTTCTCCATCCGGGAATTTTCCATTTCGCCGGATACATTATACATTCGTGGAAATAAAAAAATATACCACTGGCTTTGGGAAAATTTTATGCCGGAACGGGACTTTGATATCGCATTTTAAATTATAAATGTACATGAACCTGTAATCCCATGAATCACTTAGCAAAGGTGCTAATAAGTCTATAAATTAATAGTATACCTTTTGAAATAGTCAGAATGGAGTAAAACAATGAGAATGAATCGGCGGGTCTTTTTTATTTTTTGTTTGATGTTCGTGGGAGGACCTTTGGTCGGACAGTCGGTCAATGGACTTCTCCCGGGCTTTTTCCCCAGTCCTGCTTTTAACGAACAGGTGATCACTTTTTCCTATGCCCCCGATATCCGCGTCCACATCAATGCTGCCTGTCCGGACAGTTTTGATACGAATAAACCGGTGGGACTGGTACTCTATGCTTTGCCCAACGGAAATACGATTGAACAAACGGTGGGAAAACAGATGGAGGCCGGGGACGACTGGCATTATGATATTCAGCACATCGGCGCCCAGACCCGTTTTCTCCGCCGGAAAATCTCCGGCTACAATCTTGTGGTGGTCTATCTGGAAACATCCCAAAAAAGCTGGCCTGCCTGGAAAAGTCTGCACCCCAACCATGCGGACATCATAATGAATCTGACAGATTATCTGAAAACCTGTTTTAAATCCATGGATCCATTTATTATCCTGACGGGACACAGCGGCGGCGGACGCTTTACGTTCTCATTTATGGATGGTGTATCAGCAATCCCCGGTGATGTAAAACGGATTCTCTTTCTGGACAGCAATTATGGCTATGAACACAGTTACGGTGATAAAATGATTGAATGGCTGAATTCGGCACCGGACCGTTATTTAACCGTAATCGCTTATAACGACAGCGTGGCCCTGTACAACGGTGAACCCATTGTTTCGCCCACAGGCGGCACCTGGTACCGGAGCCGCATCATGCAGCGGTATATGGCGGATTCCTTTTCTTTTACGACTTCCGAAGATGAGGATTTTATCCGTCATTCGGCATTGGACGGCCGCCTTCGCTTTATTCTCAAAAAGAATCCCGCACAGGCCATACTCCATACGGTCCAGGTGGAAAAAAACGGATTTATCCACGGGATGCTGACGGGGACGGCGGAGGAAAATCAGGATTATATCTACTATGGGGACAGGGCCTATACGGATTGGATTCAGACTGAGGAATACCAATTCACCGGACTCCAAATTCCCCTCCGGTCCGAGGATGCCAAAACCGGTTCGGAATTTATGCAATCAATCCTGAATATGTCTTTTGAAGATCGGGAACAAGCTATCCGGGATGAAATATTCACGGGAAATATCCCCCACTTCCTCCGGGGTTTGAAAACCGTGGAAACAATATTTACCGATGCCAATGGCGTCAGTCACGATGTTTCTTATCAGGTGATGCCCGATTACCTGGCTATCGGGTCGGATGAGGATTTTTGCCGGATTCCCATGGGACCCATAACCGCCCAGAGGATTGCTGACCATTTTGGCGGTTCCATGCCCACACGGAAGCTTGTGGATCATATTTATGTCAATGCGGACGTCAAATTGGAACCGGTGACCTATCCATGGTCCGAAGAGAGTGTGAAAGTCTCACGCTTTATTGAACATAACGAAGATATTGAAGCGTTGCGCCTGGCTGCCGGTGGGGAATTGGGACAGCTTATGGGCGGTTTGAAGAAGGATGTGGTGATCAGCAATCTGATTACCGATCCATCCCGTCCCAATCATGTAGTTATTTACGGCTGGCACAAACCGGACGGCACGCCCTGGCAACCCCTCTATAACGGACATATTGCCTCCTATGTGGATTACAGTCACGGTATCCGGCTGCTTCATGGGAATGTCCTCATTGATGGAGAAGCAACGGAGATAAAAACCGTGCTTCGGGATCCGGTTCTCTATAAAATTCTCAGCGATGAAACGGGTCCCATGTTTCAGCCCACCTATATCGCCGATGCATTCCTGCCGGCTAAACCCAAATCCTGGGGAGTCACAACAGATTCCGATGGTATGGTGAAAATTCGGGTAAAACCCGATCCGGCCGTGGATTCCTACCGCCTGTATAGCAGTCCGGACGGACTCTCCTTTCAGTCCGCAGCATCATTTGGTTCATCGGAGTATCTTCTGAATACGGGAAATCAGGACACCCTGCTTTTTTTTAAACTTCAGGCTGAAAACAGTGCCGGTCTCTCAGGTGAAACGGAGGTCCTGGCCGTGTACACGGTGCCCGGTTTGGAACCGGATATTTTCCTGATCGATGGGTTTGACCGGGCATCCACAGGCAATACCTGCGATTTTATCCGTTATCATGCCCATGCCGTCAAAGAACTGGGATTGCCGTTTGTATCCGCCACGAATGAGGCTGTCACGGGAGATCTTATCCACCTGGGGGAATATACGGTGGTGGATTATATTCTGGGGGATGAATCCACGGTGGATGAAACCTTTTCAACGGGTGAACAGGCAAAAGTGAAGACTTTCTTACAGGCGGGGGGCAGGCTCTTTGTTTCCGGTGCGGAAATTGCCTGGGACCTGGATTACAAAGGTTCTTCCACCGATAAAGATTTTTTCCGGAATTTTTTGAAAGCCCAATATACCGCTGATGCACCGGGGAATGTGTCCGGGACATACTACAGTGCCGAAGGGATTGAGGGAGGATTATTTGATGGGATCCATAATATCACTTTTGATAACGGAACCCATGGAACGCTGAATGTGAAATGGGCGGATGCAGTGACGGGTGTGAATGGGGGAGAAAACGTAATCCGGTATAAAAACGTCAGTACACATACCATCGGCGGGGTCAGTTTTGAAGGACTCTTTCCGGGAGGATCGGTACCTGGTAAGCTTGTATATATGGGATTTCCTTTCGAAACGGTGTATCCTGCAAACATGCGGAACATCCTCATGGAAAAGATTCTTTCATTTCTTCAGGCTGAACCGTCGGCCGTCGATGATACGGAGGCAGGGCTTCCCTCGAATTATTTTCTTGCACAAAATTATCCAAACCCCTTCAATCCCAGTACATCTATCCGCTATGGGATTCCCCGTGGCAATCATGTGAAGCTGGAAATTTTCGATCTTCGGGGGAACAGGATTGCCGTCCTGATTAATGAATTTCAATCCGAAGGGACTTATACGGTCCAATGGGACGGCCGGTCCCAGTCCGGAACTCCGGTGAGTTCCGGATTCTATGTTTGTCATTTAAAGTCCGGAGCATTTTCTTCCGGGATAAAGATGATGGTTGTTAAATAATGAATCTTATGGGGAACTCATTTTTTCAGGGAGGTTTGCATCTGTCATTGCTAAATAGCCTGGCATGTTTTGAAAAAGGGAGCATCTACCATTCATGATCATATTTTCCTGAATTTGAAAAACTTTGAGCCTTTTTACAGAAAGAAAATTACACTACCCAACTCTTAAACTTTATATTGCAACCAATCCCCTTTAAAAAGCACAAACTTTATAAAGGTATAAACAGAGGGGAATGCCATGAGTGATCGGGAAGTTTACATCGAAAAAATGGCAGCCAAATTGAAAGAGTGGGATGCCAAAATTGAAAAGCTGGAGGCAAAAGCTCGCAATGTCAAAGCAGATGCCGGGAAGGAGTACGATAAACAAATCCGGGAAATGAAAAACCAGCGGGATAAGGTCCAGGGTAAAATTCGTAAGCTCCGCGAATCCGGCGATAACGCCTGGGATGATTTGAAAGACGGACTGGAAAAGAGCTGGAAAACGTTGGGCAATACATTTGACGGGATTTTTAAGAGTTTAAAAGGTTAACTTATCAAAGAATGATAAGTGTGTATCTAAATCATTTAAGTTTACCCCAAGAGAGGAGTAATTATGAGCAATTACCATGAACCGGAAGGCAAACTGAGTGAAAAAGCAAAATCCATTACCCGGGCTTTGAACAGTCTGAAAGAAGAAATTGAGGCGGTGGACTGGTACAACCAGCGGGTGGATGTGGAAAAGGATGAAAGTCTGAAAAACATCTTGGTACATAACCGGGATGAAGAAATTGAACATGCATGTATGACGCTGGAATGGCTCCGGCGAAATATGGATGCCTGGGATGAAGAACTGAAAAATTACCTGTTTACTGATGGAGAAATCTCTCATTAGTTAAACACAGGGGAGATGCACCATGAGGATTTTTAAGAAACGCAAAAAGCGTATCGGTCTTGCTCTGAGTGGCGGGGCGGTTCTGGGTGCTGCACATGTCGGTGTTTTAAGGGCTTTGCAAGAACATGATATTTCCGTGGATTTTGTATCCGGCACCAGTATCGGTGCTTTTATTGCTGCATTTGTCGCTGCCGGAAAAACCTGGGAAGAAATTGAAGAGATTGCCAAAAGATTAAAATGGCTGGATGTCTCCGGCATCTCCCTGCCCCAGATGGGACTCCTGTCCAATAAGAAGATGGGCAAACTTTTAAAAGAAACATTGGGGGATATCACGTTTGAAAAGGCTCAAATTCCGGCCGCTATGATCGCTACCGATATTGTCAATGGAGAAAAGGTGATTTTGAAAGAGGGAGATATTGCCTCCGCCGTGATGGCCAGCACCTGCATTCCGGGAATTTTTGCTCCGGTGAAACGGGAAGGACACCTTCTTGTGGATGGTGGCGTTCTGGAAAATGTCCCCATTACCCCCCTTCAGGATTTCGGAGCCGATATGATTATCGCCGTGGACCTGATTGCCCATCATTATATCCAGGAACCGGACAATATTGTGGAAGTCCTCTTGAATACCTTTGATTTTATGATTACCAATGCCTCCAGAATGTACACGAATCAAGCTGATATTCTTATCACTCCCAACCTCTCCGGTGCCAGCCGGGTGAACATGAACCAAATACCGGAATTGATTGAAATTGGATATGAAACGGCAAAGGAAATTTTGAATGCTGAATTCTGAATGAGAAATTGGATTAAAGCAGACAATTACAGTACAATCTCACATTTTTAAGCAGTTGGAAGCTGGAAGTTAAAAATTGGCGCCGCTTCGAGGCTGGGGTGTTTGCGTTGATTAACGGGCGTTGGAACTTGGGAACTGGTGACTGACAACTGAGAACTGACAACTGACAACTGACAACACCCCAATCATCCAATTTCCAACAAATCTCTTTTACCCGCTGTTGCATTTATAATATCCTGCTGAAGATTTGGCAGGTGAGTTTTGTCAATTTCCACCGTTATCAGGACCGTTTCTGTAAATTCCTGATTCAGGCGGATTACAGGATATGTGCTCAGTATCCGCATGATGTGGGGATGTTCCTCGTATGTGCAGGTAATTTGAGCTTTTATTCCAATTTCCCGGGTGATGATCCGGGCTTCAGATAAGGTGAGATCCGCCGACTGTGAATAGGCTTTCACCAATCCGCCAGTCCCTAATTTAGTCCCGCCGAAATACCGGGTTACCACCACAAGAAGGTTGGTGACTCCGTGTTTATCCAGCATATCAAAAATAGGTTTTCCCGCCGTACCCGACGGCTCTCCGTCATCACTGTACCGAAAAAGCTCATCTTTGCCCGTCCCCACACGCCAGGCATAACAGTTATGGGTTGCATCGTAATACGTTTTCCGGACTTCTTTTAAAACCCTTTCTGCCTCGTCCTCCGATGAAACGGGGAAAGCGTGTCCTATAAATTTGCTGCCCTTTTCCGTGAATTTTGTGTGGACTTTTTTTTTAATGGTTTTGAATTTCATTTCAGCAGCGTGACTTTTGCCGGGAAAGTATGATTGTCAAAGCGTAATACCATGATATATACACCGGATGCAAGAGTCTCCGGAATGTTTCTTGTCACAGTGTGAAGTCCGGCACGGGTTTCCTCCGGATAAAGCTTCAGACTGTTTATTTCCCGTCCCAGAATATCATACATATCCAGGATACCTTTTTCAGAATCGTCTTTGAGATGATAGCGGATTGTCACAAACCGGGAATCTGTGACAGGATTGGGGTAAAGGGATAACAGGGAGGATTCTCCTTCCCGGATATCAAGGGTAATTCGCAGAGGTTCACCGATCGTGTAAGCCTCATCCGTTCCCAGGGCAATCAGCAGATCCCATGGTTCACCGGCACCGCTGATAGTTGTAAACTCCCGGGAAAGATCCACCGACCGGGTGTGTGATCCGGAGCTCCAGGCTTTTCCCGAGACGTTTCCCGGACTCAGTATTCTCAGTTGAATGCTGGGTGTTGTAATATGCTGGATTTTGTAGAAACTAGAACTGAAGGGCTCCCCATAGGTCACTATTGTAAACGAATCAATCACGGAATAAGCTCTGAAACTGCCTGCAGGGAAAAGGAGCGGGGAATAAGCTTCGCCATCCTCAAAGTGAGATAACTCGGGAAGATAATCGGCATACAGATGTTCCATGCCCCATGCAGCCAAATGACCGGCCCAGCCCTGCGAACTGTTTTTTTCCATCAGAAAATCGGTGATGGAAGGCCATACAGATTGTTCCGCAATGGCGTTCCAGATGGCAGATGAAGCCTCTCCTTTGTAAATGTTATTTAAAAAGATGAGCCAGGTGACATTATCGTATATGTAATCATGGATAGATTTTCCCCAATTATTCACATACCGGTCAACATATTGGAAATAGTCATTGACATCCGGATAGGCAAGCTCTTCAATCCAAGTGGCCGAGGTTTCATAAAACCACATGTCCTCGTTTAAATTCCAGATGCCGATTCCCACCTGAAATACATGAAAAAGCTCGTGTACGCAGGTCACTTTCAGAGCATCAAGTCCCTCGGTAAAAAATCCGGGACCTGTGAGTGTGTGGTGAATTTCTGAGAAAGCGGTATAAGCTTTGGGGCGTCCCGGCAATGCTTTAGACAGTTCTGCTGTTGTCTGCCCATATACCCCATACCCCAGGTGGCGAAAGTAGATATCAATTTCCGGATTCCGGATATCATCCACCGGAGGCAAGGGCAAATTAAGAGTATCTTTGAGCAAACGGTAACCTCTTTCCAGGTAAGTGGCAGCGTAGAGTATATAATCCGGCACACCCGTATCTGTAGAGTAAACCTGGGGTACTGAGTCGTTTCCGGTGTTTGTGTAATGAAGGACAAAAAGTCCTGCCGGTGAATTGTATGTCTGATTCAGTCCGTCCGGCCGCAGATTCACACCGCTTTTTGCAGGAGGAATCAATCGTCCCGGACCGCCGTAGAGGGCCGCTGCCAGAAGAAAAATCAAGATAAGTTTACTGATGTACCGCATTACTTCTTTTTAAAGGATACCTTCAGGGGGACGCCGGAGAGATCATACAGCTCCCGGAGTTTGGATTCCAGAAAGCGTTTGTAATGATCCTGTATCCAGGAAGGCTCATTGCAAAAGAAAACGATGTGGGGAGGACGGGTACGGACCTGGGCGATATATTTGATTTTTCCGTATTTACTCCGGACGGACGGCGGCGGATTGCCGGCAATGATGCGGCCAAAGACATCATTCAGATTCGATGTGGGAATTCGGATATTTAACCGTTCCCTGACGGCCAGGGCTTCATCCAGAACCTTCAGCAGGCGCTTCCGTTCCAGGGCAGAGATAAAAAAGATCGGGTAATGTTTTAAGACGGGATATTCAAAATGGAGAGATTTTATATACATCGCTGCCGTGTTGGTCTCTTTTTCAATCAAATCCCACTTGTTCAGGGCAATAACCAGTCCCTTTCCCCGTTCCTGAATTTCCCGGATAATCTGCACATCCTGCCGGGAAAATCCTTTGGAAATATCCACAATCAGTATACAGACATCACTGTGCTCAATGGTTTTTTTGGAGCGGACCAGACTGTAATATTCAATGGAATCACTGATGCGGGTCCGTTTCCGGAGTCCTGCCGTATCCACAATCTGTATCAATTTCCCGTGATATTTGAACGTGCTGTCAACACTGTCACGCGTGGTACCGGGGATGTCGGTGACAATGTGTCGTTCCATGCCCAAAAAAGCGTTGGCCATGGTGGATTTTCCCGCATTAGGCATTCCCAGAAGGGCTAATTTGATATCCGGTTCATGATCCTGTCTGGGCAGTTCATCAGGAAGATGTTTGATCACTTCATCCAGTACATCACCGGTTGCCCGACCCAGAAGGGCACTGACCATGAGCGGTTCACCCAGTCCGAGATTGTGAAATTCCCAAATCATGGATTCATGTTTTGCATCGTCAATTTTATTTACGACCGGTAGGATTTTTTTGTCGGAACGTTTTAAAATCTGTGCGATTTCATGGTCTATATGAGTAATTCCTGTGGGGCCGTCCAGCAAAAAGAGGATAAGATCCGCTTCTTCAATGGCGATGAGGGCCTGTTTGCGGATGTTGTTTTCAATCTGATCTTTGGGATGAATCATAATCCCCCCCGTATCGATCAGAGTGAAATGTTTTCCGCTCCACTCCACATTTGCGTAGACCCTGTCCCGGGTTACCCCGTCTGTTTTATCCACAATCGCCTTCCGTTCCTGAAGAATCCGGTTGAAAAGCGTTGATTTTCCCACATTCGGCCGTCCCACAATTGCAACGGTTGCTGCCATAGATTTCTCCTGTCAATTTGCCGGAAATTATCATTTTTTCAGGGTTTATCCCACTAAAAGCATGAATTGAAACAGTTGAACGCTTTTTAAGATGACAAACACGGTATAAAATTTTTACATTCTCAAAGTATCCAAGATAATACACGAGGTGAAACGATGAAGCACTCCACAAGTTTCCGGCATTTTGTACCCTTCATGCTTCTTGTGGTCCTTACGTCCCTGGCTTTTGGACAGGGAATGTCTGTGGAAGCAATTCAGAAAGCGATTGATGAAGCAGGTTACAACTGGAAAGCCGGCGAAACGGAAATCTCGAAAATGAGTCCTGAAGCCCGACGGCAACTCCTGGGAGAAACAGGTCCGCGGGAAAAAAATATCGATGATCAAATAATAGATCTGCCTGAGGTGGAAAATCTCCCGTCTCATTTTGACTGGCGGGATAACAACGGGAACTGGGTAACACCCGTTAAGAACCAGAATCCTGCAGGTAGCTGCTGGGCCTTTTCGGCGGCAGGTCAGTTGGAATCCTGGTATCGGATTACAACCAACGATCCCGACACCATGATCGACCTTTCAGAACAGTTTCTTATATCCTGCAACGATGAAGCAACGGCTAACGAGGGGTACTTTACGGGATATACTCTTGATTTTATTCTGGATGTGGGAGGAGTTCCCTCTGAAAGCTGTTTCCCCTATAAAGCCGATGATTCACCCTGCAGCAATGCCTGTGAGGATTGGCAAAGTGAAGCTCTCACCTTTCCGGGATGGGGCTATGTGACCGGTTCAAAACCCTTGATCGACAACATCAAACAGGCGGTTTATCAGCATCCCCTCAGTGTATCTATGCAGGTCTATTCGGATTTTTATAATTACACGAGCGGTGTGTACAAACGGGTCTCCGAAACCAATGAAGGAGGCCATGCCGTGGTGATTGTCGGCTGGGATGATGCCGAACAGTACTGGATTGTGAAAAACAGTTGGGGCCCCAACTGGGGGGAAGACGGTTATTTCCGCATCACCTGGGATGATATGGAATTTGGATATAATGGCGTGTATGTATACAACGGTATGACGGAAGACGCTCTGGCAATTTCGGAAAACGAAATTGAACTCGATATGACGGTGGGGGATGTGTTGAGTGATACCATTACATTCACCAATATCAGCAGTGACGTAGCAGAATTTTATTCACTCATCTACGGTGGTAAAAACGCAGATCCCTATTTTCATGTGAGCTCTTTTAACGCCTATGAAGGCACATCCTGGTGGTGTGGTGACGAAACCGTTGGAGGGTATACAGATGGTGTTCTCCAGTACCTGTATGTTCCTTCCGTGGATTTAAGCGCAACCACAACCCCAAAACTCACGTTTATGGGGAAATGGGATGTGGAAGCACCCGGTAACGATGATCCGGATTATGACGGCTGGGATGGACTCAATGTATGGATATCGATTGATAGCGGTGCCACCTGGCAGGTTCTGGAGCCTGTAACACCAGCCTACACCTGTGAAAGCCTGTGGAGTTTCGGTCATCCCGATCAGGGCTGGAAGATGGGTCCCGGTATCGCCGGTTGGGCCGGTTCCAGCAACGGATGGGTCCCCGTGGAATTTGACCTCTCCGCCTATAAATCATCCAATGTGATGATCCGTTTTGCTTTTGCCTCTGATAAGGCTTATTCCACACCGGATGATCCGTCTTTGACGGGATTTCTGGTTGATAATATCGAAATCAGCGACGGCAGGAACACCCTCCTGATTAATACAGGCGAAGAAGCGGAAGGATTTGTTCCTAAAGGCTTTGCCGGTACGATGATAGAAGTGAACTGGATCACCGCTCAGGGAGCGAATGGTGTGCTATACCCCGGGGAATCACGGGATGTGATTCTGACGGTTGATTCGAGAGGACTCAAGGCAGGGGTTTATAACGGACAGATTGAGGTACTTTTAAATGATTCCCTCAATTTTTACAGGGCTGTCAACCTCAATATCAATATGATTGAACCGCCTCATGATATTTTTGTGGAAGACCTGTCCCTTCCCGGGGAAGAATTATCCATCCTTTTTCCCATTACAATCGGAACAGTGGTGAGCAATATAGGCCTTAACACGGAAACGGATATGAGTATGGTTTGTTATGCCACCAAGGCAGGGGAACCCTTTTATGCCGATACATCCACACTGGCATCCATAGCTCCCGGCGAGTCTCAGGTTGTGACCTTTAAACCCATTACACCCATGGAAACAGGCGTTCTTGATTTTATCGTCTATCCCCTGGATCTGACTGAAGATTACAATGATTACAATGATACTTTGAAAACTACGGTGCGTGTGGGAAATCTGGTGGATGATTTTGAAACCGTCAAAACCTTCTGGGATACCGTCGGCGGTTGGGGAACGACACGTACATTTCCTGCCCATGAAGGATACTGGACAGCTCATGTGAACGGTGGAACCTCTCCGTACTTTCCGAATATGGATGCAACACTGACATTCAAGCCGGGGTTTGATTTGAGTATGACCGATGTGGTCGCTCTGAAATACTGGGCCTGGTATGTGACGGAGGCCGGTCAGGATATTCTGTATGTGGAAGCCAGTACGGATTCCGTTAACTGGATAGTGGAAGATTCCCTCTCCGGTATTGACAATAACTGGAAAGAACGGGCCGTTAATCTGGATGATTATGCAGGTGAGAAGAAAGTCTGGATTCGTTTCCGTTTTGTTTCCAACGACAGCAACCAGTTAATTGGTGTACTTCTGGATAATGTGGGCATCTATCTGGAACATGTTTCCTCTGTTGATAAATCCCTTGCGTCCATACCGGAAACCTGGGAACTGGACCAGAATTACCCCAATCCCTTCAATCCGGAAACAAGCATTCGATATGGCGTACCCGAAGCCGGTCCCGTTCAATTGAATATCTATAACATCCGGGGAGAATTTGTAACCTCCCTGGTCAACCGTAATCACCGGGCCGGTTGGTATCAGGCCGTCTGGAACGGACAGAATCAATGGGGTGTCCCGGTAAGTTCCGGTGTGTATATTTATACTCTTTCAACTCCTTCGGGTATGTTGAAAAGTCATAAAATGATCTATATGAAATAGAGGAGGTAACAGTGCATATTAAAGCAAATCAGTTACGAACCGTTCAGCAGGGATTTAAAACCTACACCATGAATCTTGCTCTGGTTGCCGTCGGATCGCTTTTTATTGCTCTGAGCGCCCGGGTAGCTGTTCCCGTACCCTTTTCCATGGTTCCCGTGACCCTTCAGACTCTGGCTGTCCTCATTGTGATGGCACTATTAGGTTCAAAAAGAGGAACCCTGAGCGTTCTCTTGTATCTGTCCGAAGGACTGGCAGGTCTGCCTGTCTTTGCTATGGGAGCCGGGGGTTTTTACCATCTGACGGGACCTACAGGAGGATACTTGCTGGCTTTTCTCCCTGTTGGCTTTCTCTTCGGACGCTGGCTTGAATGGTCTCTGGAACGCCGCTTCCTGAATGTGTGTGTCGCCGGTTTTATAACCCATGCGGCGATTCTGTTCTTAGGCGCCCTGTGGCTCAGCCGCTTTGTTACCTGGGAACCGGCTATTATGCAGGGTATCGTTCCCTTCGTTCCCGGTGCCGTGTTCAAATCGGTCATTCTGGCCGGAATCATCAGCCGGGTATCCCATACCAGGGATATCTGAAGGGATTTCTTAAGTAATCTGAAAGCCCGTGTAATCGCGGGCTTTTTTTTATACAATTTTCTTCCCTTTAGTTTTATAAATGTTTAGGTTTTCATCGAAACGTAAACACAGGTTAATCATGATTTCCACAACTGTTGAACCTTTTAAAATCGGTATTGTTGAAGATTCGGCAATAATCAGCATGACACTGAAAAAACTGGTCGAACAATATGGTTACCAGGTTGTGGGTCCCTTTGGAAATGCCGATGAGGCTCTGACATGTTTCTCCTCCGGGCCACCCGATCTTATCCTCATGGATATCGTTCTCAACGGTTCTATGGATGGTATCGGACTGGCCCGGGAAATCAACCGGCGGATACATATTCCTATTATCTATATTACCGGACATTCCGACGAAACAAAGCTGAAACGGGCCAAAAGTACGGCTCCACTGGGGTATATCATCAAACCCTTTGATCCGAAACAACTCCAGATTACCCTGAATATGGCTTTTCGTAAAATCGAGACAGATAAGCAATTGCTCCGGTATCAAAAACGCCTGGAAGAAATGGTAAATGAAAAAACCTATGACCTGCAGCGTGAAATTGAACGGCGGAAAACAGTGGAATCCTCTCTGGTCAGGCAAAATGAAGAATTGGTCGCACTGAATAAAGAACTAAAGCTGAAAAATCAGCAAATCATGACTAAAACCCTGAAACTGTATCAAAAAGACCAGTTATTGAAAAAGCTTACCAAATCTCTCCTGGAAAAGAGAGATAAGGAAAAAAAGGTGATAAATCCGGAAATTGTAAAGATAATCCGGGATCTGCAAAACCATTTTGAAGAACATACCCTCGATGAGTTCGAAATCCGCTTCAGTGATATTTACCACGGTTTCAATGAGCGCCTGTTAAAAAATTTTCCCAATCTGACCCCCAATGAAATCCGCCTGTGTGAACTGATTAAGCTTAATTTCACAACAAAGGATATTTCCAATCTCACTCTCCGTTCTGTAAAAAGTGTTGAAATTGCCCGGTACCGTCTCCGGAAAAAACTGGGCATTGGAAAATATGTGAATCTGGCCACGTTTCTTGCCAATTTCTAAACTTCAGGATGATATATGATTCAAAGTGAATTGCAAAAAGCAATGTTTATGGACAGGAATTTATTCATTGAGGCCAGTGCAGGGACAGGTAAAACTTATACCCTCACAAAGCGCTATTGTGCCATTTTGGATGATTTTGCACGCCAGGTCCTCGAAAATCCCGGGGCGCCCCGTTACGATCCGTCCAATATCCTGGTCATCACCTTTACCCGGAAAGCAGCCAATGAAATGACGGTGAAAATCTTCAGGGACCTGAAGATGCTCCTGGCAGGCAGGTCCATAGATGCTAACCTTCCCGAACTGGGTCAATACTTGCGCCGGACTACCCCGGAGTATAGACTTTGGCTGGAAGGCGCCTTCTCCCGGCACGCAATTTCCACCATTGACAGCTTTTGTATGCAGGTCCTGAAAGATTACGCATTCACCGCCGGTCTGGATCCTGATTTTAAGGTGGAAGAGGAGGTTCTGAGTACTCTTTTCTTTGAAAAGGAACTGGACCGTTTCCTGCGAAAAAAAGCCTCCCAATCCGATTCCGATCTCTCGATTGTCTTCGATGTGATAACAGTGGATCAGGTGAAACAGGTTATGGAGTATCTTTATAACCACCGCCTTTTCCTTCAGGATTGGCTGCAAAAGATGGGCAGCAAACCGACAGAACAGCTGAAAGAAGAGATGTGGCATGACTGGGTTCAGGCCTATACTCCCGATTTTGACGAAGAATATATCCTCCGTGAACTCCATCAGGTGATTAAAGCATTGGATAGTCCTGTCTATGATGAATCGGATGCGGCTCGCCGGTTGCTACGTAATCTTCAAAGTGCTCTCGATGCCATTCCATCCGGTATATCCGACACCGAACTCCGGAGAATACTGTGTGTATCTGTGTTGCCTCTGCTTATGACGAAGAAAAAGGACAAATTCTTGTCCCGGTATCACGGCAACAAAGTGAACTGGAAATGCCCGAAGGTTCTCGATGATGTTAAAAACAGCCTGAAAGAAATAACGGTCTCCCTGAGGTTGGAAGCGGCGCAGGTGTGTGAAGCACCGAACAATCTGGACCGGATGGGTCTTCAGGTTCTCATTGCCATGTACAAGCTCTTTGTTGACTTTCAGAAACACATGGATGGATTTCAGGCCCGCATGGGTTATCTGACCTTTGATGATGTAATTCTCAAAACACAAGCCCTCCTTAAAAAACACGAAAGCATCCGGAAAAGTCTGTCCGGCCGGTATGTTCATATTATGGTGGATGAGTTCCAGGATACCAACGATCCCCGCTGGGATATTATCCGGATGATTGCCTCCGATGAAGAGGGAACCCTGCGTCCTTCCGGACTCTTTATTGTGGGGGATAAAAAACAGTCCATTTATGGTTTCCAGCAGGCCGATGTTACCGTGATGAAACAAGCGAAGGATGACCTGGCAAAAGCCTCTGTAGAACCGGCCGAAATTATACTCAGTAACAATTACCGGTCCACAGGGCGTTTTATTGATAAAGTGGTGAATACTCTTTTCCCAAAGCTTTTTCCTGATGAAGAATCCCCATGGCAGGCGGTGTTTACACCTACCCGGCCTGCCGGTATCTTTCCTCCTGAAGTGGATCAGGTCCCCAAATTTCCCGTATTGGTCCGCACGATTACACAGGTTCCGTCAAATGATATGGAAAGGGCCTGTGCCGTTAATGCAGCCCTCACAGCCCGGGAGATGCTGACATGGTGGGATGATGAAAAAATGGAAGAGAAGCTTAAGGAGACAAATATCCACACGAAGGGTCCGGTGCTTGGTATCCTTCTCCGCTCCTTTACCCGCGTTGGAGCTTTTGCGGCCATTTTTAAACGTTTCAATATCCCCCTGGAAATTGTGGCCGGAAACGGTTTTTTTCAACGTCAGGAAATCTTTGATTTTTGCTATCTTCTGGCTTTTTTCGCCAATCCCCATGATGATTTGGCTTTAACAGCCCTCGGACGGAGTCCCTGGCTTATGCTCACCGATGAACAGGTGGATGCTTTCCGGGACAGGAATGAGCACGAATCAATCTGGTCTTTTATTCAGCGAAATGCATCTCTTCAAACTATAAAAGATGTTTTGCAGGACTGGCTGAATCGCAGCAGAACCCTTTTTCTGCCGGATTTGATGGAGGATATCCTGGCGGAACAGGAACGGGAACTGGCCTGTCTTAGCGATGAGGAAGGAGAACGTTACCTGGCCAATCTGGATTTGACCATCCATCTTTTGCGGGGCATGATGCTCAACGGGATGTCTCTGCGGGAATCCCTGGCCTGGTTTATATCCCAGAGAGACCGTAAAAGCAGTCGGGAGGAGGCAGGTCCTGAAGGAGAAGCCCGTGTTTGCCTTATGACCATTCACAAGGCAAAGGGACTGGAATTCCCCATGGTTATTCTTGGGGATATGAATCGGAAAGAGAAAAGCGATAAAATTCATGTTACACATGCTGCCAGGCAAGATGATACGGATGTTGCCATTAATATTTTAGACGAGGGTGATGAAAATCTCCGTTCCGGGGTTTTTCGTTCTATCCACAACGGACAAAAAGCCCGGGAAGAAGCAGAAGAACTCCGTGTTTTTTATGTGGCGGTCACCCGGGCTATGTTCCATGTGGCCTTTCTGGCCGAATTTACCGACTCAAACCGTAAACCGTCTCAAAATACACCCTGGCAACGCTATATCGCCCGGGGTTTGCTGGTGGATAATCCCTCAAATCCTGCCGGTCCGGACTGGAGAAATACGGATGATCCTATAAGTGGCATGAGTCTCTTGAATCGCACCTGGGATGATGCCCTGACATGTCTTCCTGCTGCAAAAACCGTCGAAAAAGCCTGGGTTTTACCTCCGGCTGTCAAAAGGCGCTGGAAACCCCTCTGCATAGTAACTCCTCATGATATCATGGAACAGATGACTGTTGGCGATAACAGGAGGGAAGGACAAAGGGGAGATTCGGAGATGAATCGTCAGTACGGAGTATTTTTCCACAAAGTCATGGAAGAACAGTGGTGGAATGCTCCCGATTCGGCTGAAAAATGGCTGAAAGACAATATTACCGATTTTTCTTCACTCTCCTCCCCGGAGGCTTTACAGCGGCTGAATAAAGATTTGTCCAGGCTGATATCCAATCCCCTCTTTCAGGAAATCAACCGGCTTCAGCCAGGAGATGCTTTTTTTGAATTGCCCGTTTCTGCTGTTTATGAAACGGAAAAAGAACGGTTTCTCCTCCGGGGTGTGGTGGATCTGCTCTACCGGACCGGAGAGTCCTGGACAATTTTGGATTACAAAACAGACCGTGATCTGAATGGACTTTCACAATACAGAGTACAAATGAATCTTTATCAGGAGATGCTGTTTCAGGCATTTGGCATCACCCCAAAAGGCTTGATATGGTTTGTGTCACAAAACCATGTGGAAACTGTCAGGCGGGATCCCGGTGTATTAAATCGTCTCTCACCTGATGGAAGTCCCGTCGTTCCGGCACCCGAAAAGGGGAAAGCCGATGCAGCCATCATGGATGATTTGGTGGAATTCCTGGATGGACACCCCACGCTGGTCCTGTGTTCAACTAAGACAGAGGCGGAAGAAATCCGGAAAAATCTTGTCTGGCGGAAAAAGGCTTCACCTGAAATCCGTATTCTTTCCTGGCAGGATCTACAGCGCGTTCGGAATGTCCCCGGTAAAGGACTTGATCCGGGTGTGAGGATGCTTCTATGCCGTCATATCCTGAAAGAACAGCAGGAAATATCCCCAATGCCCGGTACTGCCCGGAAACTGTCAGAAGCCCTGAGTCAGGCGGAACTTTACGGACTGACAGGGGATGCGGTAAGCGAATCCCTGATTCAATCGGCTTTTCAGGCAATCCGTGAACGAGATTTGACAACGGACGGAGATATTCTGAATTATTTAAAAGAGAAGCATCCTTTCAAAGGAATGGATGTTTACCTTACAGGATGGTATCAGCCATCCCCTTTACGTCATAGTCTGATGGAAACGATTGCCCGGGATGCCCGCCGGTTCAGAATGCCCGGTTCCCGGGATATCCCCGATATCCATGCATGGAAAAAGCTGGGTGAACTCGATGGCAGGGGTCATAAAGTTGTGGTGTGTAACCGGTCAGAAGATGAAGTCCGGTTGGTTTTCCGGGAAATCGTCGCCCGTGAACCTGTCAATCTTCAATCCTGCCACATTGCTGTTTCCAATCCGTCCGAATATGAACCCCTGATTCGGCGGATTGCCGGTGAATATGGCATTCCCGTCTCCTTTTCCACACGGATACCCCTGAAACAAACACCTTTGGGGAACTTCTTCCTGAATCTGATGACACTGATGGAGAATATCCACCAGGCAGAGTGGATTATAATCGCCGGTGTCCTTCTGGATCCGATAGTCCAGGCTCCCCCATACCTCTACGATCTGGATGTGTATCTCCGGCAGAATGCCCTGGAATCACCGGATGCCATCAAACTGTTTCTGGAGAGAAAGGGGAATCAAAGGCATGAGTTTTTCCGTGGAATCTATGACCGGTATGTGAATCGCCTCCTGGAGGATATGGCATCTTTGAAGAGTATCTCCCGCTGTCTCGATTACCTGAAACATACGTTGGATGAGATACCGGGCAATGCATCTTCCGGCCGGGAAGGGGTTTTTAATCAAAAGGTCAGGGATACATTGGCCCGCCTGATCCGAAAAACCATTCCATCGCTGCAGTTGGTGGGTGTGGATGATAGGGAGATGAAACAGGAGGGACTGATACTCCTCAGGGAATGGATCAACCGTGAGGAAATCCCCCGAAGGGATTGGACACAGGGTATTCCCGTCACCGGTTTTTTGGATACCATGAATCTGGAACCTGATTGTCTGTGGTTGTTGGGATTGAATCAGACCGATTTTCCGGTTCGGATGCTTCGCAAT
Source organism: Candidatus Neomarinimicrobiota bacterium (assembly GCA_021157965.1). Lineage (NCBI taxonomy): Bacteria > Pseudomonadati > Fidelibacterota > Fidelibacterota bacterium. The sequence goes on along the minus strand of JAGGVO010000039.1, from coordinate 12,153 downwards.
CCCTTTTTCAGTGAAGCACCTTACAATCCCTGGTATCTGAACAGGCGCATGCTCAGTCATTGGTGTCGACTGAAACAGGTCCGCTTTCTGGCTTCGAAAACACTATCCAACAGTGCGACAACGGAACCTTCCGCACTGCTGGAAGCCTTTGAACAGGTTCCGCCTCCGGCAGATATCAGTGTGTATCCCGGCCGGCGCTCATTTTACCGCAATTTTTTCTCAGCCGTGATTCACCCCTCTCCGGAACTGCCTGCCATCCGTCGACATAATGAATGGATGAAAAGGCAAACTTCCCCGGATAAGGCTTCGAACGCATTGCCGGGACCCTATCACGGATTGGCAAGGCCGGTTGATTTACCCTACAGGACATCGGCCACTCAGGTGGAACATTTAATTGTGTGTCCCATGCGGTACTGGTTCAGTGCAATCCTCAAACTCCGGCAAACCGATGCCGATAAACAGGGGAAGGAAAATATGGAAGTGGGCGGATTTGTTCACGCTATCCTCCATCGTTTCGGTGAGGAAGGGGGATTTACACTCCCGGAACCAAAAGCCCTCTCTCTCATGAAACAGGTGGTGAATGAGGAACTGAAAAAGCGGGATCATAACACGGAAACGGATATCTGGGCCAAACAACGCTTTCGCTTTCTGATTCGGGGTCTTGATGAAAATCCCCCGAAAGGAAAAATGGCCGATCTTGTCCGGAAGAATCTGGAAATTCTCCGTGCTTTTGATGATCTTGACAGCTTTTTTGAACAAAAATTTGATGATGAAAAATCCAAATCTGATGGTATGTGCTGGCCTCTTTTGAAACATAAGGAATTTGCAGAATTGGAACTCAAAGGGAAGATTGATAAAGTCTTTGTGGATCATAAAAAAAAGCAAATCCTGATCTCAGATTATAAAACCGGTTCATCCTATTCGGTAAATAATGTTACCGCCGGTTTCAATATTCAACCGCTGGTCTATTATCTGAAAGTGAAAGAAGCATTTCCCGGATACCGGACTGTTTTTGTCTACGAGAGTATCCCCAAAAACCATCAGGCATACAACATGTCCAAAGAAATCGGGGATACGGGAAAAAAGGGATTATTCGTTCCGGCTTCAAATCCCCTCAATATCGAAACCGACGAATGGACTGAAAAAATCACCGGCTGGTTTAAAGAGGCTGTTGAACATTTAAAAAGCGGGACATTTCCACACACAACCCGGGACCGTTTTTCCAAAGCATGTACCCATTGTGAATTTGCCTATCTGTGCAGGAAAGAGGACACAGATTAAATAAAGAAAAATTTCACGATATTCTGTTGACTTTTATCTGAGTCTTTATTTATATTGAACCGCCATCCTGAGATGGGGGAGTTCATCTGCCGTCAGGGGATCGGGACTGTCGTGCTGCAGGGTGCGGTATCTCGTCTTCTGATGGACAAACGACGGGAGCCGCAAATGGATACACAACAGCGATACCACACATTAAGTATCACGGTTTATGACAGGGACAGGGTATACCGGAAGGTTGGTGAATTATTGCATGATTTTGCCGATGCCATCCTTCTCCGGGTAGGATATCCTATTGAAAACGAAAACGCCGCCATTATTTTTCTGATTTTAAAGATGACAGGCGATGAGGTTGGTGCCTTGTCCGGGCGTTTGGGACAGTTGGAATCCATCAATGTTAAAGTATCCACTTTAAAATTATAGGAGTTGATATGGCCGTACAATCTACTGCTGCCTGGATGGATCAGGTTATCAGACAGGAAGAAATTGACAAATACCTGATCAATGGGAAAGATTTCATTGACGAAGGGAAAATTCTGAAAAAGCTGGAAGAGGGTAGTAATCCTGATCCGGCAAAAATCCGGGAAATCCTGCAGAAATCACTGGCTGTTGAACGTCTGGAGCCCGAAGAAACGGCAGCGCTCATTCATGTAAAAGATCCCGGTTTGTTGGAAGAGATGTATGCCACCGGACTGGAAGTTAAGCGGAAGGTTTATGATAACCGGATTGTCTTTTTTGCCCCTCTTTACTGCAGCAATTTGTGTGTGAACAGTTGTGTGTATTGCGGTTTCAGGACGGATAATACCCGGGAAAAGCGCCGTATTCTGAACATGGATGAGGTCCGGGATGAAACACGGGCTGTGGTTTCTGAGGGACACAAACGGATGATTGTTGTGTTTGGCGAACATCCCCTGTCTGACGCAGATTATATGGCCGATGCCATTAAAAATATCTATAAAGTGAAAGTCCCGGCCCGGAGCGGTTACGGTGAAATCCGCCGTGTGAATGTCAATGCCGCCCCCATGAGCATCGGGAATTTGAAAAAACTATGGGAAGCGGGGATTGGCACATATCAGGTATTTCAGGAGACATATCATAAAAAAACCTATGCACAGGTTCATCCGAAAGGTTTAAAGGCAAATTACCGCTGGCGTTTGTATGCCCTGCACAGGGCCATGGATTCCGGAATTGACGATGTGGCCGCCGGGGCGCTGTTTGGACTGTACGACTGGCGTTTTGAAGTCATGGGACTCCTTTATCATACCATGGATCTGGAACAACAGTTCGGTATCGGTCCCCACACCATCAGTTTCCCCCGTATGACCCCGGCCAGCGGATCATGGCTGACCACCCATTCCCCCTGGAAGGTGGATGATGACACCTTCAAAAAACTGGTCACGATTTTACGGCTTTCCGTCCCCTATACAGGACTTATCATCACGGCCCGTGAACGGGCGGAACTCCGCCGGGAGGTGATTAAAGTAGGTTGCACCCAAACCGATGCCTCTACAAAAATCGGGATCGGCGGCTATACGGAAGCCCTGAAAATTCTGAAAAATGTGCAGAAGGGAGATCAGGACAAAAACGCTCAGCAGTTTATGCTTGGTGATACCCGGCGCCTGGATGATGTGGTCCGTGAATTGGCGGAAATGGGTATGATAACCAGTTTCTGTACGGCAGGGTACCGCTGCGGACGGACCGGCGACAAAATTATGGGCCTGTTGAAAAGCTGTACCGAAGGGAAATTTTGTAAGTTGAATGCCGTTCTCACATTTAAAGAATATCTTGAAGATTACGCATCACCGGAAACAAAAGCCGTCGGTGAAAAACTCCTGGAAAAAGAGATGACGGAAATCCGGACAATTCCTTTTTTCAAACAGGGAAAACTCCTGGAGAATTTTGAAAACTATTACAAGCGTATCTCGGCCGGAGAACGGGATGTCTATATCTGAAAAAAAACTGAATGAAATATGCCGGGAGATACATGAAACCTATGGCATCTCCCTCGCGGTTTGTGAGATTTTCGGCAGGCGCTGGTCCTATATCGCCGGGACAGGAAATAATCTCTATGCCGGAGTCCGTTTTCAAATCAATGAACATTACGGATTGATTGCTGATGAACTCCCTGAAACGGTGAAAGATGAAGTCCTGGCTCGATTGAAAATCCTGATGGGGGATGATTTTTAATAAGAAGGGATTTGGAAGGGTGTATTATGCCCTGGCCCTGAGGAATGCGCGGTGGAAATATATTCCACAATGCGTTAAATACCCAATAACACTCTTTACCTGATGAAAAAACATCACGGAGAAGCCATCAAACGGTACGGTGATGAATTGACCTTTGATATAGTTTCAGAAATGACCAATCCGGGTCGGGGCGGGTCGCATCGTTTCCCGGCAAATGGTATTCCCGTTTTGTGCAATCTGAAGTTTTTCAATCAGCTGTCCTGATTTGGCGTACACGTAAATCCAGGCACTCTTTTTATGTGTTTCAACCAGGATATAATGTTTGAGTCCACTGAAAGCACCTACCTGATCATGCCAGGGAGTTCCAGGATCTTTTGCATAAAAGGGTGCACCGGCCCCGCCCGTAATTATTTGATATACAGGATGTTTGAAATCAGCAGGAGAACCGTCGGGATTTGCGGGGAAATCCTTGTCCACCAAAAGGCGCGAATAATTGTGTTCGTCACCAAAAAACACGGCCCGGGTTTTGGATGATGAAGCGATGGTTTTCCAGAATTCATTCCGGCGTTTTACAACATAGGAGCGGTCAAGGGGTGTGCCGTCGGAATACCGGTTTTTCAGGGAATCACCGCCGGACCACCACATACCTGAACTCACATGGCCGCCGGTTGGGAAGGCCGGACTGTGAGCAAATAAAAAGATGTGATCTATTTCAGGATTTTTATCTGCGTCCGCCACAATACTATCTACCCAGGCCAGTTGCTTATCCATGATGTAACCGATGAGATTACCACCAATTTCTTCCGGCCGCGAACTGTACCAGTAATTGGTATTCACGGAGATAATCCGGATATTCTCCCGGTCAAAAAAGTAGACATTTTCACGGTACGACGGCGCTTCCGGATGTTCCGGGGCCGGATACGCATCCTCAGGATTGACAAAGGCTTCAGCAAAAAGAGCCTCAGAATTTTCGTTTCCTTTTTTGTCCAGATAATACCGGTATCCCTTTTCATTTCGGTAAATATCAATGGAAACATCGTGATTTCCCATTCCTTCGTAAACAGGAATCATGGATCCGGTTTGTGCTGTGATTGTTTTCCAGGACTTCATCTGGCTTCGGTAATCATCCGGATCACTACAGAACCCTCCAATAAGATCCCCGCTGAAAAGCACAAACTCGCTTCCTCTGAAATAGGCGTGATTCAATAAGGCGGATAAAGCATCAATGTTGACGGCATTGTAATCACTGGCTCCACCGCCGGCTGCCGCCCGGGAATCACTCATCACGGCAAAAAGAACATGATTGTTGTTATCCGGTGTGCTGAAAGGTCTTGTGGGTGTCCTGTATGAAATATTGTGGTACGTGATTTCTATATCATAACGATGCTCTGTTCCTTTTAAACCGGTAACCCGGACCTGATGTTCCGTATTTGGTGTGCTTTTGGCCACATATCGTTTTCCGTCAACATAAAGGGCGCTAACTGCCGGATAGTCTGTTTTCCAGCTGAAAACAGCACTGTTCGTTTTCACCAGATCAATAAAGGGGCCTTCTGAAATGCATGCAATGCGCTCGTTTCCCTTAAAACGGAACCGGTTGTCATAATAATGTGCACTGGCAGTCCCGGGATTGCGGATTTCCAGACGGTAGACAACAACACCGCCATCGTGTTTTCTGAAGATACTGTCAATATCCGCATATTTTGAAAAGAGATTCTCAAGGTTCAGATATACGGTATGCTGTGTGGATATTGTATCGCTTTTTTCTGTTGCCGACCACCGGTAACGGGGAGCCTGGAGCAGATCATCCGGGATGATAATGCCGTAATACACCCGGACAGCCGGGGACGGGATGAGGGTTGTAAAGCGTATGCGGGCCAAACGGCCGTCTTCGTCATTCCGGACGATATCAATCTCCGGGCCATCAGTCACAATCCGATGAGTTCTTCCAGATACAGGAGTACCGGGTAACTTCGGCAAATGTCCATGAAGATTTTCTCCCATCAGAAACAGGGGTATGAAGAGGAATACGAATACGGCTTTTCGGATCATTGTTTTCTCCTTGTTTTCTCCTTTAGCTTGAAAGTTCAAGAAAGGTACAAAAAAAAAGACAGGAAACAAAAAAGACCGGAGCTTCGCCGGTCTTCTATGTACGCCCTGGAGGAGTCGAACCCCCAACCTTCTGGTCCGTAGCCAGACGCTCTATCCAATTGAGCTAAGGGCGCATGTGAACGCGTAGCGCGTACGGGACTCGAACCCGTGTTACCGACGTGAGAGGCCAGCGTCCTAACCGCTAGACGAACGCGCCATATCCGTGCTGGGTTGCAGGGATTCGAACCCCGATTCTACGGTCCAGAGCCGCATGTCCTGCCATTGGACGACAACCCACTATCTCAACAAAGCTTGCAAATATACATAAGTTCCTGAAAAAACTGCAATGGATAATTTCAGTCTGTCCGCCTGTTATTTCTATCTTTTCGGAACTCCATTATTTGATGAGGCACTTTAATAAATAAAATAAATGAGAAGAATATCTGAAAAATTTAAAATAAATTTGCATTTTGCCTGATATATTATAATTTTTGATAAAATCTGGAGGGAATATGGATCAGACAGATAAGATACTCTTGCGGGCTCTTCAGGAAAACGGCAGGATTACGTATCACGAACTGGCGGAAAAGACCGGATTGACTGTTCCCGCGGTTCGGGACAGGATTATTAAGCTTAAAGAACGGGGAATCATCCGGGGCTTCCATGCCGTTGTGGATGCAAAACTATTGAACAAAGATATCACAGCATTCATCATGATAGAAAGTGTTGCGATTCACTACCGGGATCTCATTGATTATGCGCGCCAGGAACCGGCCATTCAGGAATGTCACTCCATCACCGGCGGAGGTTCCCATCTCATTAAAGTTCGCACCAAAAATACCAACTCCCTCGAAAAACTCTTAAGCAAAATCCAATGTTGGCCGGGTGTCAAAGGGACCGAGACCCATGTGGTGCTCAGTACCTTCAAGGAAAACACCTTTACTGAGCCTGATGAGACGGAATTGGAGAAATAAGGGAGAGAGGGACGATAAGTTGATTGGACGATGGATAGTCCCGGACTTCAATCCAGAGGATACGAGGCACGAGGTTCGGGTAGCGAGATAGCATTGGAGCACAGCGATGCTAACTTCCAATTTTTAAAATAAAGGACTCAAATGAACACCAAACCCATATCATCCCAACCGGTTACGGAGATTTTTGCATCCAATGTCTTCAGTGACGAGGTGATGCAACAGCGCCTGCCGGAGCATATCTACCTGAAGTTAAAGGATACCATCGAAAAAGGACGTCCTTTGGACCGTGATATTGCGGACCATGTGGCAAATGCCATGAAGGAGTGGGCATTGGAAAAAGGCGCAACCCACTATACACACTGGTTTCAACCGATGAACGGAATCACGGCCGAAAAGCATGAGTCGTTTATAGAAAATGCAGGGCCGGGACGGATTGTCATGGAATTCTCCGGAAAGGAACTCGTTCAGGGTGAACCGGATGCCTCTTCCTTTCCGTCAGGCGGAATCCGGTCTACCTTTGAAGCCCGGGGCTATTCCGTGTGGGATGCCACATCACCGGCGTTTCTCCGGGAGGATCTGACCGGTGTGACACTCTATATTCCCACGGCATTTTACTCATACCACGGAGAAGCACTGGATAAAAAAACACCCCTGCTCAGGTCCATGCAGGCTTTGTCGGAACAATCACTCAGGATTCTCAGGATTTTCGGTGACACCCATACAGAACGGGTTCATGCATCTGTCGGTGCCGAACAGGAGTATTTTCTTATTGATAAAACATTATATAACCAGCGGGCCGACTTGCAGTTTACAGGACGCACCCTTTTCGGTGCGCCGCCGCCCAAGGGACAGGAGATGGAGGATCACTATTTTGGCAGTATGAAGGAACGGATTACCGATTTCATGCGGCAGGTGGACGTGGAACTCTGGAAACTGGGCATCAGTGCCAAGACCAAACACCATGAAGTGGCACCGGGACAATATGAACTGGCGCTCATTCACAATAACTGCAATGTTGCAACGGACCATAATCAGCTTGTCATGGATACTATCAGTAAAATTGCCGAGCGGAATGACCTGGTCTGTCTGCTCCACGCGAAACCTTTTAAAGGCATCAACGGATCGGGAAAACACAATAACTGGTCCATAGTGACCGATCAGGGTGTCAACTTGCTGGAACCGGGTTTTACACCGGAAGAAAAACTCCGTTTTCTCGTCTTTCTTACGGCTATCCTGAAGGCTGTGGATAGTCATGCCGATGTACTTCGCCTGGGTGCTTCCACACCGGATAATGATGAAAGACTGGGACAACATGAGGCTCCTCCGGCAATTATTTCCGTCTTCCTGGGGGATTTTCTGACCCATCTCCTGGAAAATCTGGAAAAAGGTGCGGACAGTACGAAAAAATTTACAAAAACCCTCAGCGGAGGTGTAAATACCCTCCCACCTGTCCTGAGGGATAATACGGACCGGAACCGGACATCCCCCTTTGCCTTTACGGGGAATAAATTTGAATTCCGGATGGTCTCATCCCTGGCTTCCGTGGCCCGCCCCAATATAATGCTGAATACGATAGTGGCTGATGTGCTGGATGAATTCGCAACACGTCTTGAATCCTCAAAAAATCCTCTGAAAGAAGCTCAGGACATGGTCAGGGAAACGTATTCCAGGCATAAAAGGGTTGTTTTTAACGGAAATGGATATGCTGATGAATGGCGACATGAGGCGAAAAAACGGGGACTCCCTGAATATCCTTCTTCTCTGGATGTCTACCCGGAACTTCTGTCGGAAAAAAATGTTGCGCTGTTTCAACGGCAGAAGGTTTTTAACCTGTCAGAACTCAAAGCGCGGACTGAAATTTATATTGATACCTATATGAAACAACTGCGGATCGAAGTTAATACCATGATCCGTATGGCTCAGACCGGGATTCTGCCGGCTGTTCTTCTCTATCAAAAAGAGCTTCTGGAACTTGTTAAAATTCAAAGTGATACAGGCATTCCACACAGCAGTGAAAAAGACTACTTGGAAAACTACCGCCGGCACGTCCTCGCCTTTATGAAAAATCTTAAATCCCTTGAATCGGCAGCATCCCAATATCAAGTCTGCAACCCGGAAAATTTTAAAGAATGCCTGACCATGCGGGATTCTTTACGAGCCATGATGAATGCACTCCGGGATGAAGGAGACTGGTTGGAATGCCATACACCGAAAGAGAAATGGCCGTTTCCGGTCTATGGAGAAATCCTTTATAGAGTGTAGAGTGGTGAGTGGTGAGTGCTGAGTTGGAGTTTTGAGTTATTCGTTCCGCAGAGACCCCCGACCCCGGATTTCAGTCCGGAGAGAGAAGAGAAGGGCAAAGATCGCGTCACTTGTCACTTCAAAGCATATCTTATCTCAGAAAATAATTCTTCCTCTTCCTTCACTGCTTTTTCATTGCCGAATGTGCAATGTATGCCCTGTGTAACGGCAATTTTGAGGATATCGGCAAATTTCCGGATATCTTCGGCGGTGCAGGAGAGGATTTCTTCCCGTTCAGACTGAATCATGTCATCTTTTAGTCCGGTCAGATACCGTGAAAAGGCCGTAGCCCCTTCCTGGGAGATACTCATGGGTGTGTCCTGACGAGCGATTGTTCCGATGATAATGTTTGTCATAAACTGATCATCTGCATCAAAACGGGAAAGGTAATCGGGAATCATCCGGTATGTTTCCAGAGTTTTCCGGAGTTTGGGATCCCGGTAGGAACTGAACAGGACCCGTCCGTTCCGTGAAAAGGCGCAAAACGCTCCGTATGCCCCGCCCTGAACCCGGACACGGTTCCACAGGTAATCCAGGGAAAGGATATGTTTCAACACATAATATTTTCCATTGAACTGCAGGATATTCTCCGGTAAATAGGTCCCGAAAACCACATAATTCACATCGCCCGGCGTGTAAAAACCCCGGTTCGGCGGATTAAGGGGCAGCTCCCATGTCTGAGTCGGCAGAAATCCTGAATACAACCGGGATTCAAAGGATTTTAAGTGCTTTGTAAAGATTTTTATATCCTCTTTTTCGCTTGTAAGGGCCGGAATCATTGTCTCTTTCCGGAAAATGTTTTTCATCAACTCTTCAAGGTTCTGTTTCAGGGCATCGTACCGTTCCTCAAAATGCGTATCCAGATCGGCTATCCAGGTATAGAAATCATATCCGTTGGTGATTTCTTCAAATTTTCCGAAATGCTTTAGTACGGAGTTCACCTGCCCCGCCGCAAAACTGTGACCGTTGTTTACCAGGTTGATTTCGGTTTCGGAGCGTATTTCCCGGATCAGGTCGTGTATCCGTTTCTTTTCATCAAAACGGGTTTGTGTGAGAATTTCCCCGGCAAGATCCAGGGCTTTATCTGTAAAGGTGGACAGGTATCGCAGACTCACCGTGAGCTTCGGCAGGAAGGCATCAGGTTTATTAACCGGCAGAAAAGCATTTGTCTGAACCGAAAATCCGCCGGTATAAAAAAGCAGGTCGTTAGACAGGTCTGTGTAATTCCGTTTTTCCGTGGAGAGTTGTCCCAGCAAATCAGGAAGAAGTCCTGCTACAGGAAGCAGGTCCTCCGGTACGGCAGAGAGATCAAAATAAAAGTGTGCATACTGAATTCCCTTGGATTCTGCCGGATGGGTGAGGATTTTTCCCCCGTCCCAGGAGATTTCCTCCACCGGAAAGGTCCTCGCTTTTTTCTGGATATCTTTCCGGCTAAGGTTTGGAATAGTGGCCAAAGCTTCCGGTGAATCAGGCGTGTTTTGTCTTCGTATCAGATTTTGGGTGTTTTCCACAACGGATTTCAGTTCATCCGGATCCATGGACTCTTTCGTTTTCTGCAGAGATTCAGACAAGGCCCGAATCTTCCGTTCCGAGAGCCCCGGCTCCGGATCCAGGCGCAGTTTCAACGTATGGGGGTTGTTCAGGAAAATCTCATCGATCAGTTGATGGAAGCGATTCGTTTTTAAACTTTCACGGATTTCCTTAAACGCGGCATCAAATTTCAGATATTCAAAAGGATTTCCGCCGTATAACCAACTGTTCATCATCACCTGGTTATAAATGAGTCCCGTGGGCATGGACCCGAAATCCCCTTCCCGGGTTTTGAATTCGGTAATATTCAGGGATGCTTCCAACTGCCTGCGGTCCAATCCGCCATCCCGGAGTTCTTCCAGCGTTTCCCGTACGATCTTTTCAAATTCCTCTTCTTTGTCCGGAGAACTGTTTTTAACAATCAGGGACATGTAGGGAGACAGCATATCCGATTCGTAAGAGCCGAAGACATCCTGTCCCAGGGAAGCGTCCCGGAGCCTGTTTTTCAGGGGAGAACCGGGCGTATTCATCAGATAGTGCATGAGAATGCTGCGCTCCATGGATTCTTTTGGACTCAGATTTTGTCCGCATCCGTAGTGGAGGCTCAGATAGGATTTCCCTTCGGGATTTTCGCCGGCAGGGAGGGAGTAGGTTTCCACGATTGCCTTCATCCGTGTGAAAGTCATGGGAACCCGGATCTCCGAATCGGGATCGATGGCGGTAAAATGATCCAGGTATTCATGATTTAAAAAGGCGAGATGGGCATCCATATCCCCGTCCCCATAGATAAAAATCCGGCTGTTGGAGGGATGGTAGTAGGTTTTATGAAATTGGATAAATTTTTCATAGGTCAGCAACGGAATTTCATCGGGAGCCCCGCCGGATTCCCAGGCATAGGGGGAATCGGGAAAGAGGAGTTGTTTGGACCGGCGGTAGAGGACAGACTCCGCCGTGGAGAACGCTCCCAGCATTTCGTTGTAGACGACACCGTTAATCGTGAGGGGATCCTCCGGCTTTTCCAGGTGATAGTGCCAGCCTTCCTGGTAAAAAATTTCCGGGACATTGTCTATTTGAGGATACAGGACGGCATCCATATACACATCCATCAGATTCATGAAATCTTTGGGATTCATACTGGCCACGGGATAGAGGGTCTTGTCCGGATAGGTCATGGCATTGAGAAATGTATTCAGAGAACCTTTGATCAGTTCCACAAAGGGTTCTTTTACCGGAAATTTCCGGGAGCCGCATAACACCGAATGTTCCAAAATGTGGGGAAGTCCCGTATTATCCCAGGGTGGCGTGCGAAAGGTGATACTGAACACCTTGTTGGGATCGGAATTCACCAGGTACACCAGCTCCGCGCCGCTTTTATCGTGACGGAAATGATATCCCGTACTGTTAATATCCTGCAGTTTTTCTATTGTGTGAAGGGTAAATCCGTGATACGTCCGGCCGATTTTATACATCATGCTTTTCTCCTCTGTTTTCAATTCAATAAAGGGAAAGATACGAAATGAATGGATAATTAAGAATGGATAATTGAGAATTAAGGTTGAGGTTTAAGTTGCATTTCGATACAGCTGCATATTGATATTCTCCTCAGTGGCAGAAGTCGAATAATGCAGCAATTCAGGGTTTTTAGGTCCTGTAATAGATTAATTATCATGAGGATCGTTCAATATTACCTGTTCAAAGAAGAATCCCCGCCGAAGCGGGGAAACAGATCGTAAGATCTACGGCATATAGCCTTATTGTGATAAGATGCCGTAAAAAAGTACACTTTTTTCTTTCT
>JAGGVO010000038.1 GCA_021157965.1 Candidatus Neomarinimicrobiota bacterium | reverse complement strand
ATGAAGACCGTCAAACAGAAGAAATCAGAATCCGAAAAGCCTCTCATCCGAGAGAATTTAAAAGAGCTGAACCGGTTATTCTTATGCAAACGGATAATATCAGTTTTTTTGCCAAGGCTCCGGGAGCGTTTGTGGATGAAAAAACCGGCCTGTACTGGCTTTTAACGGAAGGCCACAAATCGAACTGGAATACCTATGCCTATTATGCAGAAAATGTCACCGGTCCCTACCAACCAGCCGGAGCAATTCTGACAGACAATTCAGCCTGTCCTTTCCCGTATCTGGAGGATGATACACTAAACCTGTTTATTTGTTACCGCTGTGGAGGTGATACCCTAAAAGCGGGAAAAACCTGGCGGATTAATCTGGTGCGATATGATATGGGTACCTGGAGGGATTATTTTACTTATTAAATATCTTTCAACATATGGTTTAATCGTGATAATGCAAAAAAAGTCCAGGCTTGATTCCATCGAAAAAAAGGTATCTTAATTATAAACAAAGGATAAGCTTTATAAGCAAAAAGTCCGGGACGGTACTGCATTTTTCGAAGCAGAAGATGTAATACTTCTTGTATTTTTATATTTAACTTATCTCTATATTCCGGAAATTCTATAAATATCATGATCCATTCATTTAACGTGTGAATATTTACAGGATATTTTTTCACATTTCTGTCTTTGGGAAAGTTTTTTTGGGTAAACATTGAATGAATATAATAATCCATACCCTTGGAAATAACATCATTAATTACTTTTTCCTCCGGAAAATGATGTGATATCCGTTTCAATAAGCGCAAGACATAACCGGTATGAAAAGCATCAATTATATCATTTTTCATAGGAGGACCTGAATACGAAAAAGAACCATCTTTATTTTGATCTGACAGTGTATATTCAACAGCTTTTTTCCCAATATTAATCCATTCTTTTCTTCGGAATAGAAATCCTGTTTCAACAAGGAACCAAGCTGAAAACAAATTTGCATTATGAACCGTGAATGTATCGACAGGAGTATAACTGAAACAAATGCCTTTCTCTGTTTTAACCTGATTTAAACCCTCAGACAGAAATATACTTATCTCTTTTAAAATAATATCATAGTCTTCTTTTTTTGTTATGGAGCGGTATAATAGAAAGGCTTCACCGCAAAAAGCCGTAACAACAGAAGAAGGTGTTCCTTCAGGAATCAGTACATTACTTTGCCAGTCGAAGGGATACCCCCATCCAATTCCCCCGTATTTTGTTACCCTGTGTTTTGTAAGCCATTGTAAGTAATCTTCTGCTGTATTGAGATATTTATCAAGACCTGTAGATAAAAACCGATATTGATTAGCCAGTGCAAGCAGGGCGATACCTTTGGAATTAATCTGCTTTTGTACTCTGCCTGCAACTCTGACAGAAGAGGGAAAAAGTTCAAAAATCAGATTTAATGGTTTACGAGTCAGTGCATGTTTTTGATAAGGTATAATACAAGATTTTCCTTTGATGTCAAATGGATCATATCCATAAAATGGATTCTGAATGAACCACTGCTCTAGGGCCTGAATTGCACTTTCAATTTCTTGCTGATATTGAATCATAATATTCTGTGAGTACTTTAACTTCTTTTTCCCAATTATAGGTATTTCGGACAGCATTGAGGGAATTTCTGCTCATTTCCTGATATAGCTTTTCATCAAAGAGGATTTTTTTTACAGCATACGCAGCTTCAGCGGGTGACGTTTCATCAATAACGAATCCCACCTTTTCCTCTGTTATAACCCGGTGCATTTCGGGAAAATCACTGAATACAACGGGCAAACCGGCTGACATATATTCAAAAATTTTATTAGACAAGGCATAATAGTGATTGTTATTTATATTCTGAATCAGAGATATGCCAATGTCTGCTGAAGCCGTATAAGAAGGTAATTCTTTTAACGGAACCAACCCGAGAAGATGAACACGTTTAATGTGTTCTTTTTCAATTCTTTTTTTCATTTCAGGGATATAAATGCCATCACCGATAATAACCAGATGAATATTTTCCGGCAGCAACTGGATCATATCCAGCAATTGATCCATTCCACGGGCTTTTGTTATTACACCTTGATATAAAACAATTTTTTCATACTTCTCTAGCTTTAATTCACGGCGTAATCGGTCGTTTTTTTGTTCTACTTGCAAATACTGGCAGTTCCTCAAGGGAACCGTTCCGGTTATGCTATAACGTTCCTCAAGAATCTTTCCCCTGGACGGATTTTCCACAAATACTTTATCAACACGTTTTATATAGTATTTTTCGATATTTTTCCAAAACCAATGAATAAGAAACGGATAATTTCGATCTAAATATAATTCATGTGAATCGTATATCACTGGGATTTTAATCTTTCTTCTGATCCTCATTCCAATTAAGAGTGTATTCAAATCATGACAATGAACAGCATCTGGCTTAATTTTTATTCCCTGAGAAATTGATCGAATTACATACTCAATATATTTTATTAAAAAAAAGAAGTTTCCTTTGGGAAGTTTATTTCTGCTTCTCACATACACTCTTTGAACATGTATTCCTTCTATCATTTCAAAAATAGGTGTTTTTTCATCTTTTAATGCCAGAACATGAACTTCATGTCCACTTTTTACAAGACTCTTTGCTTCTTTAAGAACCCTCAGATCGTGAGTAAATTCGTTCATAAGACACATTAATATCTTCAATAGGATTCCTTTCTTATCGACTGATTCATAATTATCAGGGATCCGGTATAAAACCATATTTGATAATTGCTAGTGATATCTCCGCTAAATTGAGCATTTATCATAAAGTTTACCCAGAAAGAAAATAGTAAAACTGCAAATTGACGTTCATGGGATTTTAGAAGTTGAGGAATTAAAGATAAGGGTCTTAACAAAAATATCGTTAATACTATCATAGCCGGAATTCCCTGTTCCGCGCCGGCTTCCAGAAAAATATTATGGGGATATTTTCCAAAATAAGCACTGAAAATTTGATATCCACCTGTTCCCTTTCCAATTAGGGGATGATGCATCATCTGATTGATCGCTTCTTCCCATAAAGTAAACCTTTGAATAATCGATAAACTTGCACGTATTGAGCCGAATTTATTAAACAACATATCTTTGGGCAGGACCAAAACAATCATTCCGAGAAGGACAAGGGCTCCCAAAATATAGCCAAACCGCTTCCAGAAAGTCCGTTCCCTGATATACATGATATAAATCATAATCCCCGCCAGGGTCCCTAACATGGGTCCCCGGGAACCGGACAGAATGATGATCCATACACTGAAACCAATATACAGTAACAGAAGGAAGTGAATCCACCGGCTTTTATATCGGTAAAACCAGTCGATGCTGATGAGAATACCCATCCCCAGTGCCCTGGCAATCCAGATAGGATTCACGCGTCCCATCAGGTCAAATCGCACGGACAGATCAGCACCGCCCAGAAAAATCACATAGAGACTAATTAAAATGAGCAAGGCATTGAAATACCAGATAATATCCAGTATCCGGCGGATTTTAAGCATATCTTTGAAATACAAGACTGGGATAAGAAAGGCGACAATATTGTAAACAACATAACGGTAGACTTTTGAAGTGGCATACACTTTATTTGTCGTGTAAAAGAACCCGGCAACAATCACAGCCGTAAAAAGAATCAGAAAGTAAACTGAATAATCATTTTGCATACCCTTGTAATCCTCTTCTCTGCGGAGAAAATAAAGAATGGCTCCCAGCAGAGTGATAAAAAGGATTAAAACAGTAATGGCAGGATTTGCTCCCAGAAAAAAGGCAAATAAAAAACCGCCACCTAAAAATAAAGCGGGGCCCAATTCAGGAATAAAATAAAGCAGAAAAAGACTGATCAGTCCTATAACCGACGCAAGCGGATAAACATCCGGCAGGCATGCCGTAGCTATGGCATATAAATCAATGATAACAAGAAACCATATCATCCTTGATTTAAGAAGAGATGTTTGATTTTCCAATGTGTTTGATGGCATCAATAGACCAAACTCCCATAAGTCGCAGCATCAAAATATACACAATTCCACCACCTAAAATAGAGCCTGCAATGATTATCCAAAAATTGGAGGATAAGGATTTTACAAAGATGACAGCTAAAGCCATAACACATGAAGCAATCAATGTTTGAACAATCATTTTCCAGGGTAATTTTATAAGCTCAAAATTTCTTACGGAATACAACGAATAGATAATCATAAATATATAAGTAGATATCAGTGCGACTCCTACCCCAACGAATCCCATCCAGGGGATGAATACAAGATACAGGAGGAGATTCACCACTGCTGAAACAATTGTTATTCGGGTCATGATCAGTGTTTTTTTGTGCAGTGAGCAGGGAAGAGTGAAATAGTGCACCAAATTTGCTAAAAAAGCCCCTAAGGCAAGATAAGGAATGATCACGGCACCCCCCAAATATTCATCGCCGGCCATTAAAGACATCACCGGCTCAGAAAGCAGAGACATCCCCACGGCCAGAGGAAAGAAAAGGATAAAAAACCACCCAATCAGTTTTGTAATTATTTCCCGGACCATCATTTTATCAGTGTTTTCCCATGCTGAAAAAATATTTGGTAAAACAGCCATCATCAACGCCTGGAATAAAAGCGTAAGGGTGCGATCCACAATATTTTGTGAAACGGTGAGCCATCCAAGTTCATAAGGAGCTTCCGGCCTGAGAACCGGGATAATAAAACGGGCAGACAGCGTTAAAATCCACTTTGAAACCAGGACCAGGACCAACGGAAAGCCATAGGAAAAAAAGTGTCTGAGCAGCGACATGGAAAAATCTGAAACCTTCAGACCGGAACGGATATCCGGGGACAAGACAAAGAAAAGCAGAAGAATCAAAGCAATAAAACTTCCGGACCAAAAAACGGAATTGAGTCCCAGCGAGGGGAAAATGATGAGTACGGTCACTAACCCGAGAAGCAGTTTTCCGCTGTTAAAAAGCTGGTCAATGAATGTATACCGGAAGGGTTTATTCTGAATACGATAGTAGGATAAAATGACCTGAATGAAGGGCGTAAAAAAAAGCATAACCACAGCAGCCTTGAGAAATGATGAACTCAAAATTGAAAGATGTGCCATGATTCCGTACATGAGAAGGCTGACTGTGAGAGAAAAGACAAGTGTACTGATAATCAGTGTAGACAGGTGGACACGGCGGGCATTATCTGTTTTACATTCCACCCAGAAGCGCATATTGGCATTGGATAACCAGCCCGAAGTAAAAATACTCCCGAATGAAATAATTGAAACAGCCAAACCGTACTGACCATAAATCTCCGGAGCAAAAATCCGTGTAAAGATCGGGATAACAAGAAGTCCCACCAATGCCGGCAGGACTTTTGTCGGTAGATATTTTCCCGCTTCGGCAAAAATTGAACGGATCATCAGGATGTTAATGTATTCATATGTTTAATTTTTTCTGATGCCAGGATATAAAAGGCTGCAAGTGCCGTACCCAAAAAGGTGGAAACAATAACGATAATACTCCGTTTGGGCTTTGATTTCTTTTCCGGAACCACGGCATGATCCAGAATTTCTATGGAGGGGATTTCCTTGAGTTCTTCTGCCCGGTATTGCTCAACCTGGGGCCCCAGAAAGGTAAGGACTTTGGTTAAATATTCAATTTGACGTTTATATTTTTCCAGTTCTATGCCTAATTCATGGGCATTGGACAAATTGGGAATCAGTTTTTCAATCCCTTTTTCCGAGAAGAAATTATCATAATGTCTTTCCAGTTCCTGTAATTCCATTTGAAGCTGAATAACCCGGGGATTATCGGGGGCCATCATTTTAGAAGCCACGTTTAATTCCGATTCCTGCTGCATTAACATCAGTTTTATTTCACCAGCAGTACTCACTCCCACAGCAATTTGATCTTCGAAACTGATGATTCCGTTTTCCTCCATAAACCGCTTAAGATTGTTTTCAAGAGTATTTAAGGAATCCAGCATAAAACAGAGCCGTTCTTCCATAAAAATCCGGTTTTCACGGGCCCTTTCGGTGGAAAGCTCAATATTAATATCATCCATCCGCTTGACAATATAATTTGCCATATCAGCCACCCGTTCCGGATCTTTATCTAAAACGGAAATATTGATCTGAAGCTCTTCCCCGATCTCAACATCCATATTCCCTTTTAACTCTTTGATGGTTTCCACCATTAATTCTTTTTCATAAACATTCTTCAAATCATATTTTTGAATCACATCCGTCAGCAGTCTGCGACTGTTCAAAATAGCCAGAAAACGGTTTTGGTTTTCATTTCCCGGTGTCAAAATGCCTCCCAAAGCCAGATCTCCCAATACACCAATTCCCGGCAAAGACGATTCGGACTTGGGTGGCAAAACCACAACCGTTGCCTTATACCAAACCGGTAGAATTAAACTGATGGTGATGGACAGAATAGCCAAAATAACAAAATTTATAATGAGAATTTTCCTTTTTTGCCAAAGGGTATTCCAAATCTCGATAATATTCATATTTCTTTCCTTATTTGGTCGCCGCAATCCACGTTAAAATAAGAGAAGCTGTTGTGGTAATAACACTTAAAACGTTGATATCACCCACAAGAAAATCACTAAATGATCGTTTTACTTCTATTACATCACCCGGATTGAGATGAGAGCTCAGATCACTGTCACTTGTACCATCCGATCTTAAAATCTTGATGCTTTTCATTGATCCTTCTCGCGAAATCCCCCCTGCAAGTGATATATAATCATTTACAGTAAAATTCGGATAATAGGGATACGAACCCGGTATATGAACAAATCCCACAACACTGACCGGTTCATTTCGGTACAAAGATAAAATATCACCACCCTTTATACGATAAGAACTATATTCATCCGGCTTAAAATCAAACCTTTCTCCATTCCGGATAACGGTGATTCCGGATATATTAATGTTGGATGAATACGTTATATATCCTTGAATAAATGTCTCAAGGGTCGTTCCCGGTTCCACGGCAATTAATGACTGAAATTCCTTTTCACCTGTCACATGAACAACATCTTTATCAATTTCTCCATAAGGAATATAAATGCGGTCACCCATTAATAGCATCGGATTGTCATCTATACTGCCGCTTAATCGATTTTTAATGACATTTACAGTGTCAACCCGGCCATTATTATGATGAATTTGCACGGCATATAGTCTGGCAATGGGTTTAATTCTGTGTCTCATTAAAATGTCTGATAACCTTGTATTTGCAAAAACAGTAACCACACCGGGTGCTTCCAGTGCACCTGATATGGGAATATTCAGTCGTTTTATCTGGGATAAACTTACTGATATTTTAGCTTTGGGATATTGACGTTTTATTAACGATTGTATATAAGATACAGCTTGATTTAAGGTCATATTTTTTACATCTGCCTTTCCTGTACCAGGCAGATGGATACTTCCGTCAGGACCTACGGGAACCTGATAAAAAGCTTGTTCCATGGATAGAATAGAAACACTGAATACATCACCCGGCCCGACAATATAGTTTTCAGAGACAGGTCCTTCCCATCCAATGTTTGTATTCAATAATGACATGCCTTCATATTCAGGTAAACCGTTTTTCTCATCAGCGGTCTCTTCCTGAGCCTTACTTTGTCCCCCCAATGGCTGCATTCTCTGCTGAGCCATGAGGCCAACGGTAAAAACCACGATCACTGCCAGAATTTTCAAATTGATGAATTTCAAGCGCTTAATCCTCCTTTATACCCCAACCTCAGGACTTTTTCCGCGGTGTTTTTCAGACCCTTGGTGGCATTTCGGGTATCGATGACCAGTCTGGCATGATCCACAACCGTTTGATAATCTACGGTTGTATGATCGGTAGTAATGACCACGCAATCCATTTCCGCCAGGAGATCCGTCGTCAGAGGTACCGATTCCACATAACCCGCCCCGTCCAATTTAAAAACGGGACAATGAGGATCGTGATACATAACCTCAGCCCCCTTATCCACCAAAATGTTGTAGATGTCTATGGCCGGAGATTCCCGCAGATCGTCAATATCCTTTTTATACGCCATTCCCAGAAGGAGTATTTTTGATCCGTTAATGGCTTTTTTATGATAATTGAGTCCTTCAATAACCGATTCAATCACATATTCCGGCATGCTGGTATTCACCTCCGCCGCCAGTTCGATAAAACGGGTTTTGTAATTGAGAGTCCGCATTTTCCAGCTCAGATAGTG
The DNA here is from genome assembly GCA_021157965.1 of Candidatus Neomarinimicrobiota bacterium. Classification (NCBI taxonomy): domain Bacteria; kingdom Pseudomonadati; phylum Fidelibacterota; species Fidelibacterota bacterium. The sequence continues at coordinate 2,590 of JAGGVO010000038.1, read as the reverse complement.
AGGATCTATAGGAATACAGTGTCCGCCCAGTCCCGGTCCCGGAAAAAATTTCATAAACCCGAAAGGTTTTGTTCCGGCTGCTTCGATCACTTCCCATACATCCACTCCCAGGCGGTCGCAGATGATGGCCAGTTCATTCACCATTCCGATATTGATCATACGGAAAGTGTTTTCCAGAAGCTTGGCCATTTCCGCCGTTTCCGCGCTGGCTACAGGCACCATCTGATCAAAAATCTGTTCATATACTGCCATGGCGTGTTTAGTGCACTCTTTTGTGATTCCGCCTATGACTTTCGGGGTGTTTTTGGTATGATAAACCGGGTTCCCCGGATCCACACGTTCCGGTGAAAAGGCCAGGAAAAAGTCCTTCCCCACGGTAAGTCCCGTATTTTCCAGATAAGGCAGCATGTATTCCCGGGTTGTGCCGGGATAAGTGGTGGATTCCAGGATGATCACCAGATCCTTGTGTAAATACCGGGTGATTTCCTGCATGGCAGACGAAATGAACGACATGTCAGGATCCCGGAGTTTGTTCAGGGGCGTGGGGACACAAATACTCACATAATCCAGCTTTTTTATCACGGAAAAATCGGTTGTTGCCGTCAAATAACCGTCTGTTACCACTTGTTTCAACTCGGCATCGGATACATCTCCGATATAATTCTGTCCCTGATTGACTTTCTTTACTTTTTCAGGGTCAATTTCAATCCCCGTGATTTTAAACCCTGCTTTGGCCGCTTCCACTGCGAGGGGAAGTCCCACATATCCAAGCCCGATCACTCCAAAGGCTACGTTCTTCGTAAGTAATTTCTCATAGAATGTCATGTTTGTCCCTGCTTCCTACAGATCAATGGTTCTCATTGAAACGTTGAATGAGTTGGATTTTCCTGTTCTCTCCGGATTTACCGGTTGCTGTACTGTTTCTCATAGTAGTTCAGATACTCGCCACTGCGGACCCGTTCCCACCAATTTCTGAAATTTACGTACCAATGTACAGTTTCTTCAAGTCCCTTTTCAAAGGTATAAGAGGGTGTCCAGCCCAGTTCATTTTTAATTTTTGAGGCATCGATGGCATAACGCCGGTCGTGTCCGGGCCGGTCTTTCACAAAGGTGATAAGCGATTCGGGTTTTCCCAGTATCCCAAGGATTTCCCGGACGATATCGATATTCTGCCATTCGTTATTTCCGCCGATATTATAGATTTCTCCCGGTTTGCCATTTTCATACACACAAAGCAGCGCCTCACAATGATCCCTGACATGAAGCCAGTCCCGGATGTTTTTCCCATCTCCGTATATCGGCAGGGGTTTGTTTTCCAGGGCATTGGCAATCATCAGGGGAATGAGTTTTTCCGGGAATTGGTAGGGGCCATAGTTGTTGGAACAGCGGGTAATGAGTGTCGGGTACTGATGGGTTTTCCAGGCGGCGCGGACCAGCAGATCCGCAGCGGTTTTGCTGGCGGAATAGGGTGAATTGGGTTTTAAAGGAGATTTTTCCGTAAAATAGCCTTCCTTACCCAGAGACCCATATACCTCATCGGTGGATACCTGCAAAAAACGCTTTACCCCTGTCGACCGGGCAGCATCCAGGAGAATTTGCGTACCCAAAACATTGGTTACCACAAAAGGTGCGGCACTCATGATGGAACGGTCTACATGGGATTCGGCTGCAAAATTAATTACACCGTCAAATTTTTCATCTTCAAAAAGCTTGTTAATATAGGTCTCATCGCTGATATCCCCATGGATGAAATGATACCTGGGATCGTTTTCCAGATCCTGAAGATTTTCCGGATTACCGGCATAGGTGAGTTTATCCAGATTGTAAACATCATATCCTTCCTTTTCCGTAAGGAGCATGCGGATAAAATTGCTGCCGATAAATCCCGATCCGCCGGTAACTAAAAGTTTAGAGTTCTGCATCACTAATATTCCTCAGTTGCGGTTGTCTTTGATCTTTTTCCGAAAGAATAGGGGAATCGATACCCCAGTCGATATCCAGATCCGGATCATTCCAGGCGATGCCCCGATCGTATTCGGGGGCATAAAAGGAAGAGGCTTTGTACAGCACCACAGCCCGGTTGCTCAAAACACGGAAACCATGGGCAAACCCTTCCGGGATAAAGAGAGATATCCCTTTTTCATCTGTCAATTCATAAAGCAGATGCTGTTTGAATGTGGGTGAATAGGGCCTGAGATCCACAGCACAATCCAGGATTGCACCGAAGAGGACCCGCACCAGTTTTGCCTGCTGAAACGGTTTGGCCTGGTAATGGAGTCCCCGGATTGTATCTTTCACGGAAGCAGACTGGTTATCCTGAACGAAGGTTTGATGGATACCTGCCTCGGCAAAATCCCGCCGGTTCCAGGATTCGAAAAAATAACCCCGGTCATCTGCAAAGATACGGGGTTTGCATACAACAACACCGGGAAGTTCTGTTTTTTCAAAAGAAAAAGGCATACCACAATTCCTTATCGAATATGGGCCCGGCCCACAGAGCTGTAAATAAAACCCCTCTCCCGCATGTCTGCCGGATCATAAACGTTCCGGGTATCGAGAAAGACAGGAGTTTTCAACAATTTTTTAATCT
>JAGGVO010000037.1 GCA_021157965.1 Candidatus Neomarinimicrobiota bacterium | reverse complement strand
TCCGGGAAGTCAATCTGTCTACAGATTACCTTTCTCACAAGTTCAAGCACTTTGCCCGGGAAGCCGGACTCTCTGAAGACTATACTTTCCATAGCCTGAGACACACCTTTGCCGTGCGCCACTGGATAGAACACCGGGATATCAACCTGACCAAACAGGTTCTGGGACATTCTTCGGTTGTTGTGACAGAAATCTACACGAAGATCCCCATCGACTACCTGAAGAATGTGATCAGTATTCGGAACCAGAAGTCTTGAACTGACATGAAACCGGGGTTTTGCATGGGAGGTTCTTCCGTGATAAAAGCCCCGGTTTTTCAGCATAAAAGTCCAACAATTTGGGGTGATAATCTGAAAAGTTAACGCTATGTTAACGGTATGAGCGTTTGGGATTCTTCTTGTGCGTTGATAATCAACTGTTTATAGGTATGCATCAGTAAGACATTTTAATCAATAAAACTACAGGCCACGCTACGTTTAATCCGGAGTAATACTCATTTACTAAAAGGGCAGATTTTCATAACTCTCTTTCTATCAGCAGGTTAATCATTGTAAAGATGCCTCAAAAAGTTAACGGTATGTTAACGGTTTACATGATAAACCCTTGCTAAAATTGAGCAAATTAAGCACTTTTCAGGGGGTAAAAATCAAGCTACCGGAACGACTCGGAGGCTTATAAGTAGCTGATAATCAGTGGATTAGTTCGTAGCCCCCGTAGGACTCGAACCTACGACAAACGGATTATGAGTCCGCTGCTCTAACCAACTGAGCTAGGGGGCCGGAGGAGTGTGGGTAGTACTAGACTCGAACTAGTGACCTCCTGCGTGTCGAGCAGGCGCTCTAACCAACTGAGCTAACCACCCCTATCAAAAAGCCAAAAAGTTTATCACCTTTCACTCTTATTTTCAACAGGTTTTTTTCGTCCCGCAGGAAAAAGAACCAGCAGACTCCACAGGAGTCCGGGATAGAAAGGTTCAATCCCCAAGGGATATCCTTTTCCCGTGAAAAATGAGATGCCAAACCAAAGGACCGGTATGATAAAAGCACCACCCATGCTGAGTATTATGATTCCCGGGGTAAATTGTTTTTTACCGTAAGCCAACAGAACCGGTAATATCAGAGCCGGTATGATGAGGGTTCCGATGGTGTACCATAAATCCACAACTGAGGGAATAAGCCAAATGAGAATCAGGGATAAAACACCTGTAATGGCATATCCCCAGCGGACATAGTATCGGGGTGAGTTACCCTGGGTCTTCCATTGTGCCAGCAGATCATCTCCCAGGGTTTGTCCCGAAATAAAGAGATAAGAATCCAGGGTGGACATAACCGTGGCGATTAATCCGGTATAAAAAATCCCTAAAAGTCCTACCGGCAGGTATTTTTCTGCCAGTAAAGGATACAAATACAGGGGATCGGCTTTCGGCAACAGGGCCCGGCCGTATAAGGCTGTCATCAGGGTAAGAGCATCAAAAACAGCCCAGAACCCGATACTGATGAGCATGCCCTTTTGAGCCGTCCGGCTGTCCTTTGCCGCCAGACACCGCTGGTGAAATCCCGGATCCACCAAAGTCCATAAAGCGATGAAAAACCAGGATAAAATATAGGTCCAGGATAGCCCCCCGGTAAGCTTCGTATGATTTTTCGGGAGCGCCGGGAGTATATCTGTAGTGAAAGTAAAATTCTTGAGAAGAACTCCCATCAGGATGGCAAAACCCGCAAACATGAAGATGAATTGCAGCACATCTGTCTGGATAACGGTCCTGAACCCGTATTTATACAGGTAAAATGCAGAAATCATAAACAGGATGACAGCCCAAAAAAGCATATTGCCCGGAAGAATTAGGGAAAAAAGAAGTCCGGCAATTAAAAGGTAGGGTGCCGGGGTCACAAGGATTGAGACGAGAACTGCCGTGATAATCCCGGGTTTTTTTCCATAACGCTGAGACATAAGGTCCGGAAGGGACTTATAATGATATTTTCTTAAACGGGGAATGATAAAGACCGCAAAGATGAAGGCGAATACATAGTAGGGAAATCCAAAGATAAACCAGTTGCTGATACCGTATTGGAAGGTGAATTCACCAATCCCTAAGATTCCTCCGTACCAGGTGGAAACCAATGTCATCACGAAGAGGGGGACGGTCAGACGTCTACCTGCCAGAAGATAATCGTCGTTGCCATGTCCCTTCCGAAGGCCGATCCAAAAGAGGACGCTCACATAGATTAAAAGGATCATATAATCAAATGGTGCTAAAGATATGGTCATATCAAATATTGTATTTGTAAGGGATGACGGCAATTAGGGAACCACGGATAAAACTCAGTGAGATTTTCTTCATCATGAAGCGATTGCTGAGTCCACGGCTGCCGGGATACAGAGTGTCGGATTCCAGAGGATATTCTGTTCCGGTTAATCGGATTTTTTCAACAGGGGAGAGGGGAATCAAAGAAAAAAGGTCCCCTTTTTGTCCTCTGAATGTATATTGCCCGGGTTGGAGGATACGGGCCATTTGCCCTCCTTCATAAGTATAGATTTCAAGGCGGGAGGAAACGTGCAGAAAAAGACTGAGGTTGACCAATTCATGATCCAGACGCCCTCCCCGGAATCCGTTGATATGAACCGTTGAATATCCTTTCTGGATAAGCCATTCTAACGCTTTTTCGGAATCGTTTCGTTCCTGATTCGGCATGGAAATCAAACGGCAGTTTGTCGGCATGTGCTCGACCGAATCCATGTCCCCGATAACAGCATCCGGTGTAATACCCATCTGTTTCAGGATGTCATAGGCACCATCCGTGCAAAGATGGAAGAATCCTTTTTTAATAAGGCTGTGAAGGATATCCGCATCATGATTTGAACCATTCAATGTGAGTATGGCCGTCTTAGATGGCATCACCCTCTTCCTTGTATTTTGTCATCAGCTTATCCCGATCCACCTCAATCCGGAGCTTGTTTTTATAGTATCGGTATGAATTCTTGTATTCTTTGGAATCGAAGTAACTTTTTACATCATCAGTAATAGGCAGGACCATTAAAGAAGGTTTCCATTCCAGAGGTTTTCCCGTATCCAGATGATAAATACATCCGTAATATCCTGCCCAGGCAATAGTCCACAGACTGTAATGTTTCAACAGATATCCCTTGAGAGTCTGATTAATAGCCTCCATGGCCGGATCGACAAAAAGAAATTCCTTGGAAAAAAGGACGGCGGTATGCAGGTAATTTGGGGTATTGGCCAGGCCTGACGTACGAATTCGCTCAGCCATGTGAAATAAAATCTCCATGACGTGATCGCCAATTCTCAATCCCGGATGAACCTGTCCCGGCAGACGGGGACGGCGAAGGGAAAACTTTTTTTCAGGATTTTGTAGTAAAAGCCACTCAACATAGAGGAATTCTGCATCCCTGAGTCCGGAAGTATTTAAAGGAGATTCTTTCAGATCCAGTCCCTTTTTGCGGAGGATAATCTCAGCAACCTTTTTGGAATCCTCATATTTCCCGCTGTAAATGCAGAATTTGTGTTCGTATGAATCCGTCAGATCTAATACATACTTTAAATCTTTAAGTCCCAGGGCGGACAGATACTCGAAGACATGGAATTTTTTCAGGTACATATCAATAGTTTTTGGATGATAGTATCCTAAAAACAGATTGGTTTGATGCCGGATACCGCCGGATTCCGCCAGAATGTCTTCTTCACTCAGTGTGAAATCCTGGGAATTCTGAAATTCCTGGGATGTCATTTCTCTGAATATGCGATCGTATTTTTTTCTTAACCGAGCAACCATGTAAAAATATAAAGATTATTAAAATTAATAACATCCCAAAATTGATAAAAAGTTCCTTGAAAATGAGTACAGGAAACGGGAAATTCCGCGGAAAATAATAAATAAGCGATGAGGTATTCCATGCAGTTTGTTGATTATGCGATTGTGGTTGTCTTTATGCTTGGTGTGTTCACAGCCGGAACCTGGCTCGGGAAAAGTGTGAAAGATGTTCAGGGATATTACAATGCCGGTAAAAATCTTCCCTGGTGGGCCGTGATGATTTCTATTGTGGCGGCTGAAACGTCGGTCCTTACCTTTTTGTCCATTCCGGGACTGGCATATATATCCGATCTCTCTTTCCTTCAGGTCTGTCTGGGTTATATTCTCGGGCGTTTTTTGGTCTCCTTTGTGCTGCTGCCCATGTATGTCCGGGGGAATGTCATCTCCGTTTATGAATCCATCCGGGAAAAGGGTGGTATTACCATGCAACGCGTGATGAGTATTACATTCATGTTTACCCGCCTTCTGGCGGATGGTGTCCGCCTTTTTGCAGTGGCCATTCCCCTGTCCATGATATCCGGACTCAGCTATGGTGCATCCATCTGGATTATGGGAATTGTCACGGTTGCGTATACCTGGTTTGGAGGAATCCGTTCCGTCGTGTGGATGGATGTGGTACAATGGATTATCTATATTACGGCGGCATTTTTTACACTGGGTATTGCCTATAATCTTCTGCCTGAACCGGGCGTGATTTTTTCAACTATGGCTGAAGCCGGGAAATTCAAACTCTTCACCTTCAGTCTCGATATGAGTAATTACAGTATTTTATCCGGCCTGCTGGGTGGAGCAATCCTCTCCATGGCCAGTCATGGAACAGACCAGCTGATCGTTCAGCGTGTTTTAAGCTGTAAAAACCTGGCCGATTCCAAAAAAGCCATGATCGGAAGCGGATTTGTGGTTTTCTTGCAGTTCGCTCTCTTTTTATTCATCGGACTCCTTATTTATGCCGTGTGGAACGGAGCCACGCTTGCCGAAGCCGGTTTAACCAAATCCGATGAGGTATTTACTCTTTTTATAATCAATCAATTACCGCCGGTCATCAAGGGGATCACCGTTGCAGGTATTTTTGCCGCAGCCATGTCTACCCTAAGCGGTTCTCTGAGTGCCCTTTCAAGCTCAACAACCATGGATATTCTCAAGCCCCTTTTTAAAATGGAGATAAGCAAGGAACGACTTTTCCGGATCAGCCGTTTTGTAACCCTTATCTGGGGAATTATCATGGTTGGCGGAGCTTCACTGTTTAAAAACATGAATAATCCCCTGGTTGAAGTGGGACTTTCAATTGCTTCTTTTACCTATGGTGCCATGCTGGGTATGTTTATCCTGACACGATTCTTTAAAAAGGCGGATGTTTGGCAGTATGTGGTGACCTTTTTTACCACCCTGTTTGCCATGATTCTTGTGATTCAGGGGACAAGTATCCATTGGACCTGGTACACGATTATCGGTCTCATCGTTTCGGTGATCACGGAACAAGTCCTTGTACGTCTTTTTGGCGTAAAATCAGCGTAATTGAATTGAACGATGGAAAATGATGAAAAAAGGCGCTTCCGTGCCTTTTTTCTTTTTTGGAAGAATTTCAGGCTTGTTCTCTCCCTTATCCTGAAATAAATTCTTAAAATTGAGAAGCATGATGACAAAAGGAGAACCTATGGCCCAAACCCACATTCTGATTGTGGATGATGATATTGAAGTCCGGGATTCCCTTCGGGATGCCCTTTCATTAGAAGGGTTTCTGTGTGACAGCGCCGGAAACGGAGAGGAAGCCATCACCTGCCTTGAGAAATCCAACTACGATTTAGTAATCACCGATTTGAATATGCCCATTCGAAATGGCATGGATTTACTGAAATACATTTCTGCTTATGCTCCCCAAACGTCCACGATGATCATTACAGCCCACGGTACAGTGGAAACAGCCATTGAAGCTCTGCGAAAAGGGGCGATTGACTATATTTTAAAGCCGGTGGATCCGGAAGAGCTGATCTACCGGATCAGGAATATCAACAAGTACCGCAGGACCTTATCGGAAAACATTTCCTTGAAAAAAGAGATTGGGGCAAAATACAATTTTTCGAATATCATCGGTAACAGTCCTGCCATGAAACAGGTTTTTCACATGGTTACCCGGGTTGCCAACTCTACAAGCAATGTTTTGATTACGGGAAAGAGCGGGACCGGCAAAGAACTCATTGCCCGGGCGATTCATGCCAGCAGTCCCCGAAAAAATGAACCCTTTGTCCCTATTAACTGCGGCGCTCTTCCGGAAACCCTTTTTGAAAGTGAGCTTTTTGGATTTAAAAAAGGGGCTTTTACCGGTGCGTCCCAAGACAAGGAGGGCGTGTTTAAATCCGCCAGTGGCGGGACCCTCTTTCTGGATGAGGTAGGGGAGATTCCCGTTCATATCCAGGTGAAGCTTCTCCGGGCGATTGAGACAAAGGAAATCAAACCTTTAGGCAGCAGCAACCCCATCCGGGTGAATGTCCGCATTGTGTCTGCAACCAATAAAGATTTGCTGAAAGAAGTGGAGGAAGGCAATTTCAGGGAGGATCTCTACTACCGGTTGAATATTGTGGAAATCCATTTGCCGTCTCTTCGGGAGCGCCAGGAAGATATCCCCCTGCTGGTGAGTCATTTTATCAATAAATATAATCGGGAACTGAAACGGAAAGTGAAGGGTGTGGATAATGAAACCATGAAAGCCCTCATTAACCATACCTGGAAGGGGGAAGTCCGGGAGCTGGAAAACATGATTGAACGGGCGGTTTTGCTGTGTGACGGTGAATACCTGACCATTGACAATCTTCAGGGAGCCAATATGGAGGATTCGGTTTCGGGACGTCATTTTCCTCCGGCTCTGAAACAGGCTGTACGTGAATTTGAAAGATATCATATCCGGAAAATCCTGGAACAGGTGGAATTCGATAAAAGCAAAGCTTCTGAAATTCTGGATATAGGTCTTAGTTCTCTTTATCGTAAAATAGATGACCTTTGCATAGAGTGCTGAAATGAAACAGACAAACAATAAAGAGTCAATAAAAAAGGGGCTTTGGAAAGCCCCTGGACGTACCGAGGGCGGGAGTCGAACCCGCAAGGACCGAAGTCCGGAGGATTTTGAGTCCTCTGCGTCTGCCAATTTCACCACCTCGGCATGGCAAGGGCGAAAATTTCAAATAAATCGATAAAAAGCAAGAAAAAAGATGAAGGAAATGGAAAAAAGAACAATTGCGGCTGAATTTATTCGATCTACGGATCAGTGGAAAAATAAAGTGGCGTATGCTTATAAACACCATGGGAAATGGGTGGATGTCAGTTACGGTGAAGTACGGAAAAGAGCGGAGAATATTGCCCGTGCTCTGTGGAGTATGGGACTCCGGCGTGGTGATCATATCGCAATCCTGTCGGAAAACCGTCCCGAATGGTCTATCACAGATTACGCCGTAATCTCTCCGGGTATGGTTACCGTAACGGTGTATCCCACCCTTTTGCCCTCGCATATACAATATATCCTGAAAAATTCCGATACAAAGGCAATTTTTGTCTCAAATCGTAATCAGGCGGAAAAAATCATCGGGATTAAAAAGGATCTCCCTGAGCTGCAGTTTATGGTGGTTTTTGATTGGGACAGGAGTCTTGATGAACCATGGATTTATGATTACGCGAAAATGGAAGCTCCCGAACATGGTGTTAACACCGATTCTCCCTTTCATTTTGCCGAGGAAAGCCTGAAAACCCGGTCGGATGAGATCATGACCATTATCTATACGTCCGGTACAACAGGTAATCCCAAAGGCGTGATGCTGAGTCATGGAAATTTGTGGTGGAATGCTATTTCCAGCATTGAAACCCTGAAACCTGATCCGGATGAGGTTTTTCTTTCCTTTTTACCCTTGTCCCATTCACTGGAACGAACGACCGGCAATATTATCCCCATGATGATAGGAGGTAAGGTTTATTTTGCTACGAATATCTCTACGGTTGCCCAGGAAATCCGTGAAGTAAAACCCACCATTGCCATCTCTGTTCCCCGTCTGTTTGAAAAAATGTATGTCGCAATTCAAAATGAAACCCGAAAATTCTCCGGTGTAAAAAAGCAAATTTTCAAACAGGCTATAAAAACAGGCAAAATGGTCAGCCGCAAATATAAACAATACGGAAAAGAACCCAGGGGTATTCATCGGGTTCAATATGCCATGGCGGATATGTTGGTTTTTAAGAAATTGAGATCTTACACCGGCGGACGGATCAAGTTTTTCATTTCTGGAGGTGCCCCGCTCCTGGAAGAAATCGGTGAATTTTTTGATGCTGTGGGGATTCTGATCCTCCAGGGATACGGACTGACGGAAGCCTCACCGGTTACTCATACAAACAGGCGGGACCGTTATAAATTTTCCACGGTGGGGAAACCAATCCACAACGTGGAACATACATTAACAGAAGAGGGGGAAATCCTGGTGAAAGGTCCCAACGTGATGCAGGGCTATTACAAGGATCCCCGGGCAACGGCTGAAATGATCGATGAGGAGGGGTGGCTTCATACGGGAGATATTGGAGAAATTGATCTGGACGGCTATTTGAAAATCACGGACCGGATTAAAAATATTATTGTCACATCCGGGGGAAAAAATATTGCACCGTCAATCCTTGAAACGGAATTGATGAAATCCGCTTATATTGAACAGATTGTCATCATTGGAGACAAAAGAAATTATCTGACGGCATTGATTGTTCCCAAATACGACCAGATGGAAGCTTTGGCTCAGGAGTACAACATCCATTATGATTCCTACCGGGAATTGATCAATCACTATAAAATAGTCAACACGGTTCATGAGGATGTTCAAAGGATACAGCAGAAATTCGCCCGTTATGAACAGATTAAGAAAATTGCCCTTCTTCCCGAACCTTTTTCAATTGAAAAAGGGGAAGTAACACCTTCTCGCAAGATTAAGCGCAATGTTGTTGAAAATCATTACCGTGAAATTATCGATACACTTTATCATTAAGACCGGGGAAATATGATGAAAAACATGCATATCGGCGTTATAGGGACAGGTTCGTGGGGAACGGCTTTAGGTCTTCATCTCTACGATCTGGGTCATCATCTTTCTTATTGGGAACATGATAAAGAGCGGGTCCTGAGAATTCTGAAGACCCGGATCAATGATCTGATACCTTACCGGGAATTTCCCCCGGATGTCAGGATCAGCGGGAATCTCAGTGATGTGGTTTCCCAAAAAGATATCCTCATATTTGCTGTTCCCTCTCATGCCATGAGACAGGTCAGCCGGGAGGTAAATCAGGCTTTCAAAGGGTCTAATCCTCTCATTCTGAATATATCGAAAGGCATTGAATCGGATACGCTGTTGAGGATGAGTGAAGTCATTCGTGAAGAAATTCGTTTCCCCTACCGGGGCATTGTTACTGTTTCAGGTCCCAGCCATGCCGAAGAGGTCATAAAAAACCAACCGACTGTACTTGTTGCCGCATCAGATAAAGAGGATATATCCAAAGAGATACAGCTTTTACTTATGGGAGACCGGCTCAGGGTATACCGGACTGATGATATTGTGGGAGTGGAGCTGGGGGGAGCCCTGAAGAATGTCGTCGCCATAGCCGCCGGAATCAGCGACGGTGTGGGATTTGGCGACAATGCCAAAGCTGCGCTTATTGTCAGGGGTGCTTACGAAATCATGAAGCTGGGACTCGCCATGGGTGCCAGGCCGGAAACATTTTCCGGATTGACCGGCATGGGAGATCTGATTGTGACCTGTATCAGCAGGCACAGCAGAAACCGGTATGTTGGTGAAGAACTGGGAAAGGGAAAGACGCTTGAAGACATATTAAAATCCATGAAAATGGTTGCCGAAGGGGTTCTTACAACCAAATCAGTTATAAAGCTGTCCGAAAAATACGGAGTGGATATGCCTGTAACGCAAGCCGTCCATCAGGTCATGTTTCACAATGCCGATCCTTTGAAAATTGTCAACGAATTAATGAACAGGGATCCCAAAACCGAGTCTTTTATCCTGGAAATATAGAATTGTATTTAATCCTGAAAACTGATAAACTCCATAGTTTTGCCCTTGTAGCTCAGCAGGATAGAGCGACGGTTTCCTAAACCGTAGGCCGCAGGTTCGAGTCCTGCCAGGGGTACAAAAAATAAGGAGTTGAATCATGTTGAAAGCCCGTAAGAAAATGACTAAAAAGGAGTTGAAAACCGACCCGTTCTTTGAAAAAATGGATGCACTATTACGTTTTTACAAACGAAATGAAAAGCGGATCTGGACTATCCTGATTGTTGTTATCCTTCTTGTGGTTGCCGGTTCATATATCACACGAACCGTGGTTAAAAAGCAGGAAAAGGCCAAAAGTCAGATCAGTATCGCCCGGTTTTATATGAGAAGTGCTCAGGAAGACCGTGCCGTGAGCCTGCTTTCAGAGGTCCGTGACGGGCTCTATGGGAAAAAATATATCGGATATGCCGCCTATTATTTGGGAGATATAAACCTGAATAACCGGAATTATGAAGAAGCTGAAGAAAATTACAGGGAGTTCTTAAGCAGCAAATCCGGAGACAGGCTTATGAAAGCCACGGCATGGGCCGCTTTGGGGGCTATTGAAGAAAACCGGAAAGCTTATGATAAAGCAGGAGAATTCTATCTGAAAGCTTTAAACCTTGCCGAATTGGCAAGCCAAAAAATGAACTTTGGGGAGAATGCCTTTCAAAATGCCCTGAAAGCCGGAAATACTCAACAGGCAGAAAATATTCTTGATATTCTTGAAAAATTGGATTTGAATGAAATTCAGAAAAATAAAATTGTGAGCTATCGCGCATTGATTGGAAAATAAGCGACTATTTCCTTGTTGTCTATACAATTCATTCATAAATTACACGTTGAAAAGTGGGATTCATCCCACTTTTCTATTATAGGTGTGAAGAATGACTCTGAAAGAAGAACTGAAAACGAAAATTGAAGCCATGGCGGAAAGTCGTGGTTTGTGGATTGAGGATATCCGCATATCTGAAAGTAAAGGCGGGACCATCCTGATTTTATGTGATAAAGAGGGAGGGATTCAATTTGCCGACCTTCAGCAGTTTTCAAAAGACATTCAAAAAAGTGATTGGTTTGATGAATCCTTCAGTGAAAATTACGATTTGGAGGTAAGTTCGCCCGGACTGGATTTTCCCCTCACCTTACCCCGGCATTTTGCTAAAAACAAAGGCCGGCTTGTGAAAATCCGTCATACAGCAGAAACGATTCCAAGCCCTGTCATGGGAGATATTATGGATGTGACCGAATCAATGGTTATTCTTCAGAAGGAAGGATCAGCATCGGGGGAACTGCTTGGAATTCCCCTGGATGCCATAACAGAAGCAAAAATAAAAATCAAGTGGTAAGAGGAGATATGCTTTGAACCACAAAGAACTCATTGATGCCTTTGCCCAGCTGGCAAAAGAAAAAGGAATTGCCAGATCCGAGGTGGCCGATATTATTGAATCGGTATTTGAATCTATTATCCGTAAAAAATATGGTGATGTGGATAATTTTGATATCATTGTCAATACGGATAAGGGAGAAATTGAAATTTACCAGGAGCTGGAAGTGGTGGCTGATGAAGACCTGGATGACGAGGTCAGGGAGATATCCCTTACTGAAGCCCGAAAGCGCCAGGATGTGGACGATGTAGAACCGGGCGATGTGATTGTCCAGGTGATTAATCCGGATGTATTCGGGCGACGGGCCATATCTGCCGCTAAACAGGTTCTGAGTCAGAAAATCCGTGAACTGGAACGGAATCAGATTTATGAGGAATATACCAACCGGATTGGAGAGATTATTGTGGGAAGTATCCACCAGATCCGCCGGGGGGAATCCCTTTTTATCAATATTGACAAAACTGAATTGAAAATGCCCCGCCGGGAACAGATTGAAACGGAACGTTATCGTCGCGGTGATACCATTAAGGCAATTATTAAAGAAGTTAATATGACGCCCAAGGGACCGGAAATTATTATTTCCAGGGCGGATGAATCCTTTTTGCGACGCCTTTTTGAGCTGGAAGTACCGGAAATATTTGACGGCATCGTGGAGATCAAAGCCATTGCCCGTGTCCCGGGGCGGCGGAGCAAGATTATCGTGGAATCCAACGATAAACGGATTGATGCAGTGGGTGCCTGCGTTGGCATCAAAGGGAGCCGAATCAAAACGATCGTGAATGAATTGGCCGGGGAAAATGTGGATATTATCAGCTACAGCCACGAGTCGGAAGTCCTGATTTCCAGGGCTCTGTCACCGGCTAAACCCCTCTTCATCGAGATTGATGAGGACCGTCGTACGGCACTGGCCGTTTTTGATGATAACGAGATTGCTACAGCTATCGGTACCGGCGGTATCAATATCAATCTCACTTCACAGGTTACCGGGTATGATATTGATGCTATACGTCGCTCTGAATATAACCGTCTTGAAGGAGACGATATTTTTATTGAGGATCTGGAAGGGATTACCAAAACACAGATCAATGCCCTTCAGGAAGCAGGGATTGAAACCGTCGCTGATTTTCTGAATACGGAAACTGCCAAACTCCTTGAAATTAAAGGAATTGGTGAAAAAACCTTTGAAAAAATTGAGACCATTGTTCAGGATGCCCTGCAGTCGAAACGGGACAAACAGGATGAGCTGGATCTCGATGATAATCAAGGTTAAGTCATTGTAAAAAAATAAAAAGGAAGTTCTGAATGACCTCAGAGAAGCCTGTAAGAATATATCAACTTGCGAAAAGACTGAATATCTCTCACAATGATATCATTGCACTGCTGGATAAGCATGGATTTAAAGCTACAATCAATACGGTTTTAGATGAAGAGAATCTGGGCCTTGTATTGTCGAATTTTTCTGATGATGATAAAAGAGCGCATGATGAGCGTAAAGAAAAAGTGACCCAGAAAAAGGCAGAGGAAGAAGAGAGGAAACGGATTGAAGCGCAGAAAAAGGCTGAGGAGGAAGCGCGGATCAATGCCGAAAAGGCACGTATGAGGGCATTGAAGGAAGAAGATGATTTAGAGCAAAAAGAAAAGAAACGGCTTGAAGAAGAAACCCGAAAGGCAAAGGAGATTGAAGAGCAGGTCCGCAAAGAGAAAGAAGAGCGTCTGAAAGCGGAAGCCGAAGCCGAAAAAGAGCTGGAAAAAGAACAAAAGAAAGAAAAACATAAAAAGAAAAGTGCCGGACCGGAAAAAGAGAAATCCGAAGAAAAAGCTGCAACTGTACCGGAAAAAGAAGGTAAAGAGACTCATAAAAAGAGGAAAAAGCACAAAAAACGAGGTGGCACAACCTCTGATGAGGATGAATACGAAAAGAAACTGGAGGACCTGAAACGCCGGCACAAAACTGTCACCAAACGGTACCAGGTTTCGGAAGTCAAATCCCGTCTGGAACAATTCAAGAAACAGAAAAACGTAGCTCAGACCAAGTCAGCGCCTAAGAGCGGCAAAGGCAAGAAAAAAGGCCGTAAAGTGGATCAGAATGAGGTGAATAAATCCATCAAATCCACTCTGGCAGCCATGGATGAGCGCAAAACCCGTCGCAAATACAAGCATACCCAGAGTACTTCTGAAACACATGTACAGGAAGATTCGAATATCATTGAGGTGACGGAATTTATCAGTGTCCAGGAACTATCCAAGCAGTTGGATGTCCCCAGCACGGATATCATTGCCAAGGGAATGGGATTGGGATTAATGTTAACCATCAATCAGCGTCTGGACTGGGATACCATTGAACTCTTATGCGCAGAATATGATATGGAAGTGAAAGAACTCGACGAGTATACAGAAGAGATCCTAAATGAGGCAGAAGAAGAGATTGATGAAAAGGATCTGACTGAAAGAGCTCCCGTAGTCACCGTAATGGGACATGTGGATCACGGGAAGACATCCATTTTGGATACTATCCGGAATTCCCGGGTTGTTGATGGTGAATCAGGCGGAATTACACAGCATATAGGTGCTTATAGTGTCGACGTTAGTAATGGAAAACGGATAACCTTTCTGGATACGCCGGGACATGAAGCCTTTACGGCAATGCGTGCCCGGGGTGCCCAGGTGACGGATATCGTGGTTATTGTTGTGGCGGCAGATGACGGTGTGATGCCCCAGACAAAAGAAGCTATCAGCCATGCCCATGCGGCAGGTGTTCCTATTATTGTTGCAATCAATAAAATTGATAAACCGGAATCCGATCCGGAGCGGGTCGTTCGCGAACTCTCTGAAAACAATGTTCTTGTGGAAGACTGGGGCGGAAAAGTCCAGTGTGTGAAAGTTTCAGCTAAACAAAATATTAATATCGATAAATTGCTGGAAGCCATTCTCCTGGAAGCTGAAGTACTGGAACTGAAATCCACAAAGAAGGGACTTGCCCGGGGAGTGGTTATTGAATCCCGTCTGGATAAAGGGCTTGGAGCCATTGCCACCGTTCTGATTCGGCGGGGAACCTTGAAAATTGGGGATCCCTTCATTTGCGGACGTTTTGCCGGCAGGGTCCGGGCAATGATCAACGATCAAGGGGAACGAATCAAAGAGGCTTATCCGGCGGATCCTGTCCAGATACAGGGTTTTGATAATGTTCCTCAGGCCGGTGACCATTTTATCTGTATGGATGACGAACGGGAAGTCAAACGAATTGCAACGGAGCGTCAGCGAATCCACAGGGAACAGGAATTCCGATCGTATTCACTGCAGACACTGGATGAAATCGGCCGACAAATTAAGAATGGCCGGACCAAAGAACTGGCCCTGATCATCAAAGGGGATGTGGACGGGTCCATTGAGGCACTGGCTGATGCATTCATGAAGCTTTCTACAAAAGAAGTGGCGGTTAATGTTATCTACAAGGGCATTGGTATGATCAATGAAACTGATATCAATCTTGCATCAGCATCCCGGGCCGTCATTATTGGTTTTCATGTAAACTCCACTGCAAAAGCCCTTGAAGTGGCCAAAGAACTGAAAGTGGAAATCCGGAATTATACAATCATTTACGATGCGGTAGATGATGTGAAAGCAGCTCTTGAAGGTTTGCTTGAACCGGAAAAAATCCGGGAAGTCCTGGGCGAAGCGGAAGTCCGGCAAATTATTAAAATATCCCGTATCGGTACTGTGGCCGGTTCTTTTGTCACTTCAGGCAAAATGATCCGAAATACCCAAATCCGAATACTGAGGAATAAAGAAGAAATTTATCAGGGATATATCTCTTCATTAAAACGTTTTAAGGATGATGTGAAAGAAGTCCAGGAAGGCTATGAATGTGGAATAACCATCGATGGTTTTGATGCCTTCCGTGAAGGGGATATTATCGAATGTTATAAAGAGAAATCGGTGAGAAGAACACTGGAAGATGCAACAAAATAAACGACAACGGCAGGTTGCTTCCGAAATAAAGCACAAACTGGGTGAATATTTTATCCGTGAGGGCAAATCACTGACACGGGACTCTCTGGTATCTGTTTCGCGGGTTGAGATGTCTCCGGATTTGCAATATGCCAGTATTTATGTCAGCATCTATCCCGAAACTGCTGAGGGAGAGAGTGTTTTTAGGGAGATTCGGGAAAATACCAAGCAAATTCGCATGTTTTTAGCCCGGAATATCCGTCTCAGACTGGTACCGGAATTGAAAATATTTAAAGATGACTCCATGGAATATGCCGACAGAATTAATAAAATATTGCGAGATCTGGGAGAATAATATCAAAGGTATGACGGTCCCGATCCATAAACCTGCCGGATGGACATCTTTTGATGTGGTAAAAAAATTGAGAAAAGTAACAGGCTTTAAAAAAGTCGGACATGGTGGCACACTGGACCCCTTTGCATCAGGACTTTTGATTGTGGGCTTCGGGACACACACAAAAAAATTAAATACCTTTTTAAAGGCGGATAAGGTCTACGAAGTACTGATCCGGACAGGAGTGGAATCGGATACCATGGACAAAACCGGGACAGTTCGCCGGATTCAGCATTCTGCAGATTTAAATGAAGACATTTTGCGACAAGCCATCCAATCCTTTACAGGACCACAAAAGCAGGTTCCGCCGATGTATTCTGCAAAAAAAGTGGATGGGGTGCCCTTATACATAAGAGCCAGAAAAGGGGAAGTTGTTGAAAGAAAACCTCTTCCCATAGAAATATATGCAATAGACCTTCTGGATTTTACGGAGGATACATTCCGGATCCGGGTTTCCTGTTCCAGTGGGACATATATTCGGGTCTTGGCATATGATCTGGGTAAGGCCCTTGGAACTGGTGCTCTGGCTGAAGAGCTGATACGGCTTAGAATTGGTGACATAACTCTGGAACAGAGTCTGACAATTGAGGATTTTATCGAACAGTGGAAATTATTAGCAGCTTAGATAACTTACCCGGAAATCCGGAAGCATATATGACGATTGGGACTTTTGACGGATTTCATCTGGGGCATCAGGAAGTGATATCCCGTCTTGTGGAAAGGGCCCGTGACGCACAGGTGAAAAGCATCCTCTTAACCTTTGCCCCTCATCCCAGAGAGATTGTTCAGAACCCGTCACGTGAACCGGTCCGCTTTATTAACAGCCTGGAAGAACGAATTCAAAATCTTGCGATTACAGGAATCGATTATATTGTGATACAGCCTTTCAATCAGTATATGGCCAATCTGGAAGGCGAAGTTTTTCTGGAACGTTATATTTTGAAACGCATTCGCCTTAAAGGCTTTATAATTGGAGAAAGTCACACATTCGGAAAAAACCGGAAATGCACGGCATGGCGCCTGAAAGCGCTGGGAGAAGAGAAATACGGTTTTGATGTGGAAATTATTTCCCGTGTAAGTGACGGTGATTTTATTATAAATTCAACTAATATCCGACGTCTGATTGCCACCGGAAAAATGGAGTCGGCTAAAAAATACATGAATAAACCCTTTCACATGAAAGGACGTGTTATTTCGGGTGAAAAAAGGGGGAGAACACTCAGTTTTCCTACCTTGAATATTCTTCCTTCATCACCAAAAAAGATCATTCCGAAAGAAGGTGTCTACTGTGTGAAAGTCCATATTCAGAGAAAAACCTTCAGAGGGATGTGCAATATCGGTTACAGGCCTACCTTTGAAGGGAATCATCTCACTATCGAAGTCCATGTGATCGACCAGAAACTGAATAATCTTTATGGCCGTACACTGGATATGGAGTTTTTTCATTACATCCGTGAAGAAATGAAGTTTAACAGCGCAGATGAATTGAAAAAACAGTTGGAAAAAGATAAAAATTATTGTAAAAAATTAAAGTTGGAGGACTGATGTCAACGTTATCATCGGAAAAAAAGAAAGAAATCATTCAGGAATTTGGAAAAAATGAGCAGGACACCGGAAGTCCTGAAGTCCAGATTGCCATGCTAACAAAACGCATTCGGGATCTGACGGAACATGTCAAAATTCATAAGAAGGATCATCACAATCGGCGCGGTCTTCAGAAGCTTGTGGGACAGCGGCGCGGTTTGTTGAACTATCTTATGAAGAATGACTTCAACCGTTACAGAGACATTATTAAGAAGTTAGGTTTGCGTAAATAATTAGGAGTTTATTTTGATTGTAAAAGAACGAGAATTTCAGGGAATTAAAATCAGTCTTCAAACCGGCAAAGTTGCAAAACAAGCCCACGGGGCTGTCCTTGCCACAGCCGGCGAGACAGTAGTCCTTGCCACCGTTGTCTCACAAAAAGAGATACGGGAAGGTGCTGATTTTATTCCTCTGATGGTGGAATACCGGGAAAAATTCTATGCCAGTGGTAAAATCCCCGGTGGTTTTATTAAACGGGAAGGTCGCCCGTCTGACCGCGAAATTCTGTCTGCAAGGATAGTTGATCGTCAGATCAGACCCTTGCTTCCCCAAACCTGGTTTTATGAAACCCAGGTTGTTATTAATGTGTTATCCTATGACCAGGTGAATCAGGCTGATGTCCTGGCTGCCGTGGCTGCTTCTGCGGCCCTGACGATTTCCGATATCCCTTTTGCAGGTCCCGTTGCCTCGGTCCGGGTTGGACGCGTGGACGGGAAATATATCATCAATCCCTCGCTTGAAGAGATTGAAAAAGGGGATATGGATCTCTTTGTTGCCGGCTTGAAAGATTCCATCATCATGGTGGAAGGCGAAAGCAAAGAAATCAGTGAAAAGGATTTTCTCGAAGCGATCCGGCTTGCTCAGGAAGCCATCAACGAGCTGATTGACCTTCAGCTGGAACTGGCGGACGAGATCAAACCGGTCAAAAGAGAAGCCCCTGTTTTTGAAAAACTGGAAAACCTGAAACAGATTATCAGGGATAAAATCACCACGGAAATTGATGAACTCATCAGCATCCTGCCGAAACAGGAACGGGTCAATTTTGAACAGGAATTGGTAGCTAAAATTGCCGGTGAACTGGAGGAAGAGTATCCGGACAGCAAAAATGTAGTTGCAGGAGAAATCCACGACCTGATCAAGGATAAAATCCGGAAAAAGATTCTGAAAGAGGGTGTTCGGATTGATGGACGGAAGACAAATGAAATTCGTCCCATCTCCTCGGAAATTACTTTTCTGCCCCGTGCCCACGGTTCTGCGCTCTTTACCCGGGGGGAAACCCAGGCGCTCGTAGTAACCACCTTGGGATCAAAACAGGATGTGCAAATCCTGGATAATATTGACGGGGAGGGGGAGAAGCACTACATGCTTCAGTATAATTTCCCGCCCTTTTGCACCGGTGAAGCCAAAATGATCCGGGGTACCAGCCGGCGTGAAATCGGTCATGGGAATCTCGCGGAACGAGCATTGAAAAATGTGATTCCATCCCATGATGAATTTCCCTATACCATCCGTGTCGTCAGTGATATTCTTGAGTCGAACGGATCATCTTCCATGGCAACTGTCTGTGGTGGCTGCCTTTCCCTTATGGATGCAGGCGTACCCATCAAAAAGATGGTAAGCGGCATTGCGATGGGACTTATTACAGAAGAAGATGATTTTGCCGTATTATCCGATATCCTTGGTGAAGAAGATCATTATGGAGATATGGACTTCAAAGTTGCGGGTACCGATGACGGAATTACAGCCATTCAGATGGATCTGAAAATTCAGGGACTCTCCTACGATAAGATGGAAAAGGCCCTGTTACAGGCCCGTGAAGGCAGGGTTTATATCCTGAATAAAATGCGGGAAACCATTACCGAACCCAAAAAAGAGCTGAGTGTATGGGCGCCCAGAATTACAACGCTCCATATTCCCATTGATAAAATCGGGGCAGTGATTGGTCCCGGCGGAAAAGTGATTCGGGAAATCATTGCCGATACCGGTGTGGAAATCGATATTGAGGATGATGGAACCGTCAACATCTTCACACACGACAGCAAAGCATCCGATGAAGCTGAAAAACGGATTCTGGCCCTTGTAGAAGAGCCGGAAGTAGGTAAGGTTTACAAAAATGCCACCGTAACCCGCCTGATGGATTTTGGTGCGTTTGTTGAGTTTCTTCCTGGAAAGGAAGGACTTGTACACATTTCGGAACTGAAATGGGAACGGGTTGAAAAGGTCAGTGATGTCCTCAAAGTGGGCGATAAAACAGATGTTATCCTGTTTGAAATAGACAGACAAGGTCGGTTGAACCTCAGTATTAAGCGTTTGACTGACCCTCCTGAACAATATCGTCATTACGACCGAAATAAAAAGTCCCACGACTCCAAGCCGGGACATTACCGGAGAAATGACCGAAATAAACATCACTAAATCCGTTCTGAAAAACGGCCTGACAATTATAACAGAAAACGTCCCCGGTGTTTCTTCAACCGCCGTGGGCGTTTTTGTTAAAGCGGGATCAATTCATGAGCGATACGAAAAATCAGGTATCGCTCATTTAATTGAACATCTTGTATTTAAAGGATCTAAAAAGCGTTCTTCCTTTAATATTGTAGATGCCATAGAATCGAAGGGCGGGATTCTGAATGCCTACACGGAGAAAGATTTAACCACGTTTGTAGCCAGGGTTTTGCCAAGGGATGTGCTTTCTGCTTTGGATATCCTGTGTGATATGATACTGAATCCTGAATTTTCAGAAACTCATATCCGGCAGGAAAAGAGTGTGATTCTGGAGGAAATTAACGATTTCATGGATACACCCCAGGATTATGCCAATGAATCATTTATCCGGAAACTCTATCCTGATTCCAGTTTTGGCACCTATATTCTGGGAGATAGAAAGAGCATATCCAGAATCACGCCGGATGACATTCGTTCTTTTCATCGCCGGTATTATCGTCCGGCAAACATGGTGATTGTGGTATCCGGGGCTTTGAATCCCGGGGATATTGTTCCATTTTTAAATAAACACTGCGGAGGATCTTCAACAACAGAGAATGATGAGGATGAGAAAACGGTACCGGCAGTCATATCCCGTGGATTCGAATGGGAGGAAAAGGATGATATCGGACAATCACACCTGATTTACGGATGCCACTTTCCGGTGAAGGACCGTTACCAGAAGTACTCTTTTCTTCTGATTCAATTGATGCTTTCAGGTGGTATGTCATCACGTCTTTTTCAACATATTCGTGAAAAATTCGGGTTTGTTTATACCATTGAGTCCTTTCTGGATATATTTTCAGGATGCGGTGTTTTTGGAGTATATGCCGGTACAGACACAACTAAACGTTATTATGTGCGGGATTTAATTCAGCAGGAAATCATGAATATC
Organism: Candidatus Neomarinimicrobiota bacterium; assembly: GCA_021157965.1. Taxonomy (NCBI): domain Bacteria; kingdom Pseudomonadati; phylum Fidelibacterota; species Fidelibacterota bacterium. The sequence goes on along the minus strand of JAGGVO010000037.1, from coordinate 52,360 downwards.
CGTGCCGGATCAGTTACGGAATCGGAGTTGACACGTATCCGGATGCAATTTGAGGGACAACTGATCATCAGCCTGGAGAATCCGGAAAACAGGATGGAACGGATTGCCAGGCATTTTATAAGTTATGGAAATTATCTGACGCCGGTGGAAACCATGCAGTTGATTCAAAATATCCAGACAGATGACCTGATCCGAATGGCTCAAGAATTACAGGTTTTTAAAGATTACAATACGTATTTTCTCGTCCCCAGAAACTAAGTAAGAAAAAAGTATTTTCTTGATACAACCTGCAAGGCATATTTTAGGTAAAATATTCAATATTATTGATTCTCAGCTATTTAATTCGTACGTTTAAAGAAAAGGTTGATACGGAAATGGCTCTTCCAAAAATGAAAAAACTCTATTATTCCATTAGTGAAGTTAGTCGCATCACTGATGTAACCCAACCCACACTTCGATACTGGGAAAATGAATTTTCATTTTTGCAACCTGGAAAAAACAGTGCAGGAAACCGGATTTATAAAGAATCTGATATCAAATTAATATTTTTAATTAAACAACTGCTTTATGTACAAAAGCTGACGATCAACGGAGCTATAGATTATATTCAGGAACTTCATGATAAAAATATCCTGAATGAAACCCTGGATACATTCTATCCCAAAAAAAACACCGTTGAAAAAAAAGAAACTGTCCCCGATATGAATCCGTCCCGGTCAGATAATTCTGTCAAACCTCAGGAATCTGACATCAGACAAAATTTAGGTATAGTTAATCTTCTGATTAAAATCAAAGAAGAAATTGACACCCTCAATCATGAACTGGAAAAAATACAGCAGAAATTGGATTGATTTTAAAGAGAAAAAACTCTATTATAACAAACTTTCGGAGCGTAGCGCAGCCCGGTAGCGCACTTGAATGGGGTTCAAGGGGTCGTAGGTTCAAATCCTATCGCTCCGACTGAAGAGAAAAGGGGATATCCCCCTTTTTTTTTATCACACATTCACAGTTTTTTAAGGAAGTTTAAAAACTAAAAATATATAGTTAAACGAAAAAATAGTTGACAAATAGAAAAGTAAAATAATAGATTTAGGAAGAATGTGAAATAATACACTATATTAATTAATAAAAAGGAGGAAGTCTATGGGGGTTAGACGTCATAATGCGGAAAAAATGGAAGAGCCGATTTGTTCACCGGATGCTCTGAAGAAATTATCTTCAACCTTCAAGGTTTTAGGGCATCCTGCACGAATCAAGATCTTCCGGGTCCTGGACGGGAAAGAGTACAGCGTTTCTGAGATTCAGAATCTCATTGGGGAAGTCCAGCCTGTCACATCCCAGCATCTTAAGATCATGGCAGATCATGAGTTGCTTTTGTGCCGCAGGAATGGAACCCATGTTCTGTATTCCCAGAATACTTCCGAATTCAACCGGAAATTATCTTCCCACATTGTTCGCGAATTAATGAGCGAAAAAGCACAGGACTATTAATTGCCGCAGGGAGGGGGTTATACCCCTCCCATTTTCTTATTATTTTCGAAATTATCATATCAAGTTTCTTGTTGCTTAATATATAGTTTATGTTTACAATTCATCATGAATGATCTTTTCCATAAACTTGAAAATATCATTGAAACATATTCATTAAATAACACGGTACTTTGTCTTCACACATCGTTCAGCAGATTATCCCGACTTATTCCGAATCCGGATATATTCATCGATATTTTTAATGCATACGGCTCTACACTCATCGTTCCTGCACACAGCTATGCGAACCGTGTATTTTATATTCCAAAATTGGATATCCGGCAAAATGGTGATGACATACAACCGGAAAACACCAACTCACCGCAACCATTTACTGGGGTAATTGATCCGGAAGATATAAGCCCGGAGATGGGAATTATCGCCCGGCGGATTGCTGAACGGGATACGTCATATATCGGATTTCATCCTGAGAATGCCTTTGCAGGCTTTGGTCCTGAAGCGAAGAGAATTATTAGGGCCCAAACACCCTGGAATGTTTATGCTCCTTATGATATTCTTATGGATAACAAGCAGGCAAAAATTGTGCTGATAGATGTTGATTTAAGCAAGGCAACCCCTGTCCATTACGCTGAAATGAAGGCAGGCAGAAATTTGTTCATCCGGTGGTATAAAGACATCAATCACAAAGTGAAACCGATGCGGGTGGGAGGCTGTTCCGATGGTTTTGAACGCTGCAGACCTTATCTGAAAGACCTTGAAAGCCTGTGCCATACTGATTCTGCAACTTGGAGGATTTATCCCTTCCGACCTTTTATTGACCGGCTAACGGATATTATTCGTGATAAACCGGAGGTAACCCGGTGTGGAAAATCGGAATGCAGCCGTTGCCGGAATATGATATCCGGCGGTCCCTATTTTTCATTTCCACCACTCAGCCTGTCTCTCTGACTGACGAGAAGAAGGAAAATCATTCTTTTTGTAAGTCGGGAAAGGCGATGGGAATCACTTCTTCAAAGTAATCCACAAAATGAACCTTATCAATGCCTTCCGTGATTTTAGGATTCAGGTCTTCATAATCAGGACGGTTTTCAGATGGCAGAATCAGTTCCCGGATTCCCACCCGTCTGGCTGCAATGGTTTTTTCCTTAACGCCGCCAATAGGCAGGATCTTACCAGTCAGAGAAAGTTCTCCTGTCATGGCAATATCCCGCCTGACAGCTTTATTTAAAGCCAGGGAATAAAGGGCTAAAGCCATGGTAATCCCGGCGGAGGGACCATCTTTGGGAGTGGCTCCGGCAGGGACATGGAGATGAATGTGATTTTCACGGAAGAAAGTTTTGACGGATTTTTCGTGGTGATGTTTGTCTATATAAGATCTCACATAGGAATAAGCGATATGGGAGGATTCCTGCATGACTTTCCCCAATTGACCGGTCTGTTGGAATCCTGCGGATTTGCTCATGACAGATGAGGCCTCCACGTAGAGGGTTGTTCCACCCAGAGGGGTCCAGGCCAGCCCCAGAACAATACCAGGCTTTTGTCTTGTATAAAGTTGTTCTGTCTTATAAATCGGCTTTCCAAGAAATTCTTCAAGGTTTTTCTGATTTACCCGAACTTTATGTATCCCTTTTTCTGTCTGCAGGAGCGTGGTTTGTCGCATAATTTTTTTTATTTGATTTTCCAGATTTCTCACACCGGCTTCCCGGGCGTATTGACCGGCAATCCGTTTAATGGCTCCGTCACTGATAGAAACATCTTTCGTAAGCAAACCGTGTTCTTTCCGTTGTTTTGGAATGAGAAATTTCTTGGCGATTTCCACTTTATCTTCCAGGATATATCCCGGCAGTTTGATGATCTCCATTCGGTCCAGCAACGGAGATGGGATGGTGTCAAGCTGATTGGCTGTGGTAATGAAAAGGATGTTGGATAAATCGTACCGGACATCCAGGTAATGATCCAGGAAAGACTGATTTTGTTCAGGATCCAAAACTTCCAGTAGGGCAGAAGCCGGATCTCCCTGATAACTGATGCCGATCTTATCGATTTCATCCAGCATAATAACAGGATTGGAGGTTCCGGTGCGTTTCAGGCTCTGAATGATTTTTCCCGGCATGGCCCCGATATAGGTACGTCTGTGTCCCTTAATTTCCGCTTCGTCCCGCATTCCTCCTACACTGAATCGGTAAAATTTCCGGTTCAAAGCATTGGCGATGGAACGACCCACAGAGGTTTTACCCACGCCGGGAGGGCCGACCAGGCACAGAATAGATCCTGCAACACGACCCCTTTTTATGATGGTGCTGATGACTTCCAAAATGCGTTGTTTTACATCTTCAAGGCCAAAATGCTCCTTGTCTAAAATCTCCCGTGCTTTTTTAATATCCATATTATCCCGGCTGTAAAGACCCCAGGGCAGTTCTGTAAGGGTAGTAAGATATGTACGGGTTACGTGAAATTCTGCCGAAGCAGGCTCCAGAATGCGAAGCTTGTCCAATTCCTCCTGAATTACCTGAAGGGTTTCTGCCGGCAGTGTCAGAGATTTTATTTTTTTTTCAATTTTTTCAATTTCTGCCGTCTTGTCGTCTTTCTCCAGGCCGAGCTCTTTCTTAATGGCTTTCAGTTGCTCTCTCAGAAAAAACTCTTTTTGCTGTCTGTTGATTTTCTCATCAATCTGTTTCTGTATTTTTTCCTGAAGCTGAGCCAGTTCAATTTCTTTTCGCAAAAGCAGAAGGAGTTTTTCCGCTCGTCGGTTTAAATCATAGGTTTCAAGAATTTCCTGCAGTTCCGATGCGTCTGCCGACAACATCTGGGCAATCAAATCCATAACCAGCCCCGGTTTTTCATAACTGATTTGTGACAGGACTATCTTGAGTTGTTCTTTCATTAACGGATTTAAAGAGATGAGTTCTTTCACATTTGTCATGACAGACAGTGTATAAGCCTTAAGGGTATCCGATAATTCGCTATCGTCATCCCGAATGGGAGTTACAGTCCACCGGGTGAAGTCGGGATGACGTATCTCACGGACCTTTTTAAAACGGGAAATGGCCTGGACGATTAAATGGGCCGAATCATCCGCGATATGGATGATTTTAATGATTTTTAGAATAGATCCGGTTTCATGAAGACGGAATACCCCGTTTTTTTGTTGTTCACTATTTTTAACAAGGGAAACTCCAAGAAAATTACTGTCTTTCTCGATGGCATAGCGAATTTCCTCTGCATGAGATTCCCCGTTGAAAGTAATGGGAAGGGTAATGCCGGGAAAAACCGGGCGGCTGTAAAGCGGTAATATGTTCAGATTATCCGGAATGATATCCGAAACAAGGAGCAACCCCTGCTTATCCTTATCAGGAGGTGTGTTGATATCGAATTCTTTCATTGAATTTTCCTACATTTATTCAAGTATTCCTTTGATTAAAATAAAGCATAATTTGTGACAGATATATCGTTTCATCATGCCGTTTTTTTGTTTTTTTTCAAAAGATAACTTACAAACAGAACCAGCGCGCCCAAGAGGATAATCACAGGACCTGCGGATAGGTCCAGATAGAACGACAGGATGATTCCACTTTGGGTCAGGAGGATGCCGAACAGGACGGAAAAGAGAAGTACAAGCTTAAAATCATTGAAGAAAATCATGCTCAACAGCGGGGGAATTGTTAATAAGGCAATGACGAGAATAATCCCCACGACCTGAATCAGTGTTACAATCGTCAACCCTGTCAAAACGAAGAGAATCATCCGGAAAAGGCGGACAGGGATATCCTGAAGCTGTGAAAATTCTTCATCAAATGCGATGGACAAAAAATATTTAAAGAAGCCAAAAATAATCACCAGAACTGTAACCGTCAAAACCGACATCCAAACCAGATCCTGTGAACGGACCATTAAAATATTACCAAAAAGATAAGACATCAAATTAGGGGTATAGGATTTGGACGAGAGACTGATCATTAAAATACCTGCTGCCATTCCTACAGACCATAAAATACCGATATAGGCATCCTGTGAATTTATTTTTGAAGGTTTGTAATAACCGAGTATCAGAGAGGCAAGGACAGCGACAGTATAAGCTCCTAAAATGGGACTGAGTCCAAGCATGAAGAAAAGTCCAATACCACCAAAGGCAGCATGACTGATTCCTCCGCTGATAAATACAAGACGCTTTGTTACCACAAAGGTACCCATAACACCACACATAAGGCTGGCCAGGAAACCGGCAATCATGGCGTTTTTCATGAAATCATATGCAAAAATATCAAGTCCCATCATTCATGTCCGTTATGTGATTTTAGAACACGGTGTGGTACTCCGTGAGCGATGAGGTCAACAGGACATCCATAAACTTTTTCCAGCGTTTCCTCTGATACTTTTCCTACATCATGGATATAAAGTTCTTGGTTTATACAGGCAATATGTTTCACTTCCTGAGCAATGGCCGACGCATCATGAGTGACCATGACAATGGGGATACGTTTGTTCAATTCATGAATTACAGACTGGAAAATCTGTCTGGATTCAGAATCGATGGATGCTGTCGGTTCATCAAAAAGTAAAATGCCCGGATTCCCGATGATAGCCCGGGCAATAAGAACCCGTTGCATTTGCCCGCCTGAAAGTTCGCTGACCGGCTTGTTCAGGAGGGAATCCAGTTTTAATTGCTTTGCCAGCTCAATAGGTTCTCTGTCCGAATAGCCCCGGGACGGGCGTAAAAAGCAGTATTTCTTCAAATTCCCCATTTTTATCACATCTAAAACCCGGAGGGGAACATTCTGATCGAAGTTGGAAAACTGGGGAACATACCCGATTTTTTTCTTCAATGAAGAGGGGTAATAGATAATTTTACCCTTGGCAGGGGTCAGCAGACCCGCTATCAGCCTTAAGAGAGTTGTTTTCCCTCCGCCATTCGGACCAATAATCACCAAATAATCATGAGATGTAATATTGAAGCTGATATTTTTCAAGATCAGATTATTCTGATGATATCCGAAAGAGACATTGCGAATTTCAATGACAGTATTTGTATTTTTCATCAAGGTTTTACCAGAATTGTCGTCATCGTTCTGATGCTTTCCAGCCAGTCATAAGCCAATGGATCTGCTTCCACCAGTCCGGCCCCCGTTTCGTGAGCCAGCGCTTCAGCACTCTTTTGATTAAATCCTTTCTGTACAATAATCTTTTTATGATCATGGTCGTGAACCTGGCGGGCAATTCGCATTAAATGTCCAGGCCCCGGTTCGTGTCCCTGAGATTCTATAGCAATCTGTGTCAGATTAAAATCCCGGGAAAAATATCCCCAGGAAGGATGATAGATGAAGAATTCCTTTATCTGTCTTTCCCGGATCAGATTCTGTATGCTGTCCTGAAGTGCAGTGATCCTCTCCGAGAGATATTTTGCATTTTCACTGAACAGGAGGGAGTCCTCCGGATAAAATTCATTGAGAAAACGTGTTAAATCATCCAGAATTTTTGTCATCAGGATAGGAGACATCCAAAGATGGGGGTCGTGATCATCTGTGGGGTAAGATACTTTCCGGGCTTCCTGATACAAATTAAAAACAGGGATTTCCTTATTACTGTTTACATGAGGGAATATGTGTTTTGCTTCAAAAAGAAAGGCAGGATGCCCGATAAGGAAAAAGGCATCAGACCGGTTCACTCGCATCATTTGTGAAGGTTTGGGAGAATATACGGCCGGAGACTGGCCATTTGGGATCAGAATATTCACATCAAAACGGTCCGTACCCGCAATTTGGTGAATAAAGAATGCCTGTGGAGGAATACTGACAGTAATAACAGGGATTTCACCATATACCGTAGATATCCACATTAACAGAAGGAATACAATACCGGGAATCATTGTCTTTTTCATAGCATTTTTGTGATTGATCTGCTGTTCATTCGTTACAGAATTTAGTACATTTTAAAAATGAATAAAAAGATATGAGGCTTACAATAAAAAAAATTTTTGGGTTTGTTATCTTTTGTTTACTCTGGATTGACTTTTTGCAGGCATCTGTTTTGCTGATTCCGATGGATAATACCCAAACAAACCATTTGAAAGCATACGGCATTATGTATTGGGTCCTGGAAATGGGCAGGGAAGGGGATTGGTTGCTGAATTACCGGGGAGGTTCTTTCAGGACGGAAGATATCCCGTCAATCAGGGAAGAGTGTGTCATCAGGGGGGTTCGGTATGAAATTTTAAGTGATGGCCAAAACAAGCACATGGAACAGGAGATTGAAAACGAAAACATGGATATCATCAAACTGGAGGTAGCGCCCAAAATCGCTGTCTATACCCCACCCAATACCATGCCCTGGGATGATGCGGTCACCCTGGCCCTTACGTATGCTGAGATACCCTATGATAAGCTGTATGATTCGGAAATATTACAGGGGCGGCTGGCAGATTATGACTGGCTGCATCTGCATCATGAGGATTTCACGGGCCAATACGGAAAATTTTACCGTTCATATAAGAATGCCGCCTGGTATATTCAGGAAGTCCAGACTCAGGAACGTATTGCGGCGGACCTGGGTTTTTCCAAAGTGTCGGATTTGAAACTGGCTGTGGCGGAAAAAATTCGCAGTTATGTTCTGGAGGGAGGATTTTTATTTGCCATGTGTGCAGCGACGGACAGTTATGAAATTGCCCTGGCAGCTCATAGAACGGATATTGTCCCGCCGGTCTTCGATGGAGACGGGGTTGATGAAAATTATGAAGGGAAACTGGATTTTGATTATACTTTTGCTTTTGAAAATTTCACCATCATCACGGACCCGAATATCTACGAATTTTCAAATATTGATATTCCGCCGGGATATGATCCCTATGCCATCAACATGAATACGGATTATTTCTCTCTTTTTGAGTTTTCAGCCAAATGGGATCCTGTTCCCACTATGCTCACCCAGAATCATGAATCCCTGATTCGGGGATTTATGGGACAGACCAGCAATTTCAACCGGGATCTGATAAAAAAGCATGTGCTTGTGATGGGAGATACACCGGAAACCAAACGTGTCAAATACATCCACGGGAATGCGGGTAAGGGAACATTTACCTATTTAGGAGGACACGACCCGGCAGATTACCGCCATTTTGTGGGAGATCCGCCTACAAATCTTGATCTGTATAAGAATGATCCCGGATACCGGCTTATTTTAAATAACATTTTATTTCCCGCAGCAAAGAAAGAGAAACGAAAAACTTAATATCTTATTCCTTGAATTTGATTTTCATAAGAGTTATTATTAAACACATGAATAATAAACATACAATATTCTCAAGAGGAGAAAATGCAGCCATGATGGGTGAAAATATTGATTTCATTCGGTACTTTCAATATGGCTCATGTTTGATAAGTATAATCTATAAACAATCCAAAGAAGAAGGAGAAGTCTCATGAGAAAATTGCTATTTCTCTTGTTGGCTTTTGTCGTTGTTGGATATGCGGCAGAAGCTAACCTCGAAGGAGACGTGTTGCTTCTTCCGAAACCCATGCAGGATGCGGATTTTGCATTATCTATTGATGATGGTTTTACTATTGGAGATAATGCCGGATCCCAGGTCCGCGATTTATGGGTCGGAAGTGATATCAACGGAAACGGCGTATACGAAGTCATTTTGGCGACGTACGACGGTGGCGGTGGTAAAGCATACGTCTATGAGGTCATAGCAGATAATACGGTTCAACTCATTGGCGAATCTGATGCCTTTGCCCTGGGTGCAGGGACTGTCAGAGATGCCAAATGGGGTGACCTGGACGGAAACGGCGCCAATGAATTGCTTGTGAATGTAAACGGCACTAACCCTGCTATAGCAGGTATTTGGGTGTACGAATGGGATTCCACCGGTGATTCGCTTCTTTCCGGTTTTCATATCCAGGTTGATGACATTACAGGAAACCGCTGGTTATCAGAAAGTATGTATGTTGAAGATGTGGACCGGGATGGTGTACAGGAATTACTCGTTGGTAATAACGGTACAAGTACTTTCGACAATGTTTACATTGGTTCGATCACTTCAGGTACTTTTGCTGCCGGTGATGCGGTTTTTACTGTTGAGTTTGAGCATGGAAAAACCAGTGAATCCCTGGGTTTTGGCGGCTCAGCTTACGGTCCTGTCGTCGGTGATATGGATGGCGATGGAAATCTCGAGGCTCTTTTTTCCGTCTGGGATCACGGGGCACTATTCATCGTGGAAGCCAACGGACCGGATACCTATACCCCCCAAGCCTACGTGCAGACCGACCTGGATCGGAGAGATGATTTTGCTTTTTATGATTTCCGGGTTGCCGATCTGGATGAAGACGGCCGTGACGAAGTCTATGTGTCTCTCTATGACGCAGGAGCTTTTAATGTTGTGACCTGTCCGGAAGGGACCGATTTGTCAGCCCTGGTGGACACGATTAATGTTCATCGTATAGGACTGATGGGTTCCAGTGGCGGATTCGGGCAGAGTTTTGGTGATCTTGACGGCAATGGTCGCATGAACTACTATTCTGCCAACGGCGGATCCACCATTTACAACTGGGAATTCAAAGGTGGCGATCCCACCGATTCCACGAACTGGGTTGAGGTTGAACCCATAACCAACGAAAATTTTGACGGTATTATGCCTCTCCAATATGCCAATGATCTGGACGGAGACGGATACAATGAAATTTTTGTGGGTAACATGGGGACATCAACCCCAGCGCTGGCAGTCGCCATTGAGTTTATACCTCCCAATGTTTACTTCTCGGAATATATTGAGGGAAGCGGCTATAACAAAGCACTGGAAATTTACAATAACACGAATGAAGTAATATGTCTGGATGATTTTGCTTTCCCGAATGTCAGTAATGCTCCGACGACTCCCGGTGAGCATGAATATTGGAACACCTTCCCCGATGGAGCTACAATTGCTCCCGGAGACGTCTATGTTATTGCTCATCCAGATGCAGACCCTGCCATCCTGGCTGTTGCAGATATGACGCATAACTATCTGAGTAATGGTGATGATGGATTTGCACTGGCATACGGGACGGAAGACAGCTATGTTGTGCTGGACAGAATCGGAGACTGGGAAGCAGATCCGGGCGATGGCTGGGATGTTGCCGGCGTGACAAATGCTACAAAAGACCATACACTGGTTCGTAAAGAGACTGTTACAACGGGTAATCCGGACTGGACAAGCTCTGCCGGGACCGATGCCGATGATTCCGAGTGGATTGTGTATCCGAAAGATACATTCCGCTATCTGGGATCACGTGTCTGGGTCGCTCCGGCCCCAATCGCTTTGACCACCAGATGGGAAATTGGAGCCGATACTTATTCATTTTTTGCTAATGATAATAATACGCGCGGCATGGCTATGGCGCCCGACGGATCAAAAATCTATGTCCCAAGCAGAACCGGAGGAGCCAATATTTATATTTTGGATCCTGCAACCGGTGATTCACTGGGCAAGCTGGATATGACGGGTGTTACCGACGGATATTATGGCATTGTTTTGACCAATGTTGCAGTTGATACAACTGGTATAATATACGCGTGTAACCTGGCAAACGGCGGAGATTTTAAAATCTATCGCTGGGCCGATGAAACATCTGCGCCAACTGTAGCTTTTCAGGGTGCAGTAACAAATCGGATCGGTGATTCTTTCGGAATCAAAGGATCTGCTGAAAATACCGTTATTTATGCCAGTGGTGCAGCAAATACCGTCATTGAAGTTTTTACAACAAGCGATGGTATTAATTATACACTGGGGACACCCATTCCCGTTGCTGCCGGTACGGCTGACGGAGGTATAGCTCCTACGCCGGACGGTAATCTCTGGGTTAATGGCTCCGGAGAAGCTGCTTCTTTGATTACTTCTACCGGCACAGTCCTCGGAACACTGTCTTCGGCTGTTGTATCTTCAGCATATCATCATATTAATTATCTTGAACTCTCTACCGGCGAAAAACTGGTCGCCCTTGCAGGTGGTAATGTTGACGGAATATCTAACCAGGTTCAGGTTTGGGAAGTATCGGTTGTGAGCGATCCTTACCTGTATGCAAGTGGCTCGTTAACCGGTTCATGGAATGCCAATCTGAATGCAACTGCCGCAGCGTATATGTATGAAGAAACTGAAGGTGATTTGCATATTGCCCATATGGTCAGCAATAATGGAATTGCTTACTATACTGTTAAAAACACTCCGGTTGTACCGGGACAGTATGACATTGCCGAAGACTTCAATGATGATTCGGATATCGCCAACTGGCGCTCCGACAACAGTGGCTGGACCAGCAGGGCATACGTTGATAGCATGCTGTTCCTGAGAGATGGAGGTTGGACTTTTGATGCCCGCCGTGACGTGAAAGCAGAAGTGAATACCTTCTTTAAAGCTACGGCAACGGTGAAAACCATTGGTTCTTTCAGTCAGTATGACAATCAGTACCTCTATTTCGGTGTTGATGGACTTGGCGATCAGACATATCAGGTTTCCTGTGTGTCTGACGATGAATTCACAACATTCACTGTGATTGGTTATGCTGTCAATGCATCCGGGACTCTCTTTATTGCCGGACAGGGTGGTGGTGGAGCCGATACGGTCTATGTGGATTCTTATACATTCACAAATGATTTTATACCGGAATTGGATCAGATCTCCACGATTGCCGAGGCAAAAGCCATACCGGACGGAGAGATGGCGGCTACAAAGGGTGTTGTCACCTGTGCTACAATCGGTGCGCCGATTTTTATTCAGGATGATAATGCCGGAATCTCATTGTATGACTGGGATTTCATCAATGACGGCATCGTCAAGGAAGGCGATGAAATTCTGGTGATTGGTGAACGTTCCACATATAAGGGACTGGTTCAGATTCAGAGCACGAATGAAAATTACATTGTTCTCAGTGAGAATAATCCTGTAGAACCGATGCTCATTACCGTTCCCGATCTGGACAGCCGTCAGTATCAGGGCATGTTGATCAAACTGGAGGATGTGGATACAACCGCCGGTTTTGCCTGGCCTGAAGAAGGCAGTGATGCTACCATTACCCTGATGGATGCGGACAGCAATGAATTTGCTTTACGTATCGATAAAGATGGTAACATTGACGGTTCACCGGAACCCAATCAATGGCCGTTGGATCTGATTGGTGTTGTCGGCGAGTATAATGTACCGCAGGTTATGCCGCGTTACAGAGAAGATTTCATTGACAATCAGGCTCCGGCTCCTTTCTTTGTCCTGAATCCGGTAGACGGTGATACGATTACCTCTCTGGATGATCCGGCCTTTGTCGATGTAACCATAGATGGAAAGACTGTTAAAACATTGTTCTTCAACTGGACTGAAGCGACGGACACCGATGCAGGTGACACCGTTACTTATGAAATCATAATTTCACCGGACGGTCCGGAAGAAGCAATGATTACAATAGATACACTCTACTATCTGCCCATACCCGAAGACAGACCCTGGGATATGAACGGAACGTATGAAGCGTATGTAAAAGCTGTCGATGTACTCGGTAACACTACCATCAGTGACACTGTGACGGTGACATTTGAATTCAAGGCACCACCGGAAGTCAAATTTGACGATGTGGTCCTTGTTGACGGCGTACCAACATACTATGCCGAATTCAATATGCCCATTGTGATGAATGTTGCCAATTACAAACTGATTGACTGGGATTCAGGAACGGCAATCGATCCGACATCTATGGATTCCATTGCTCCCAATGCAATCATGCTGAATGCCAACCTGGCAGAGGATCATTTAGTATCCTTGGCTTACAATGGTGTTGCCGCAGCGGCTGATGATGCTGCCGAACCTATGACAATCAGCGATACAACTGACGCGAATGAAGTTCTGATTCCCTTCAGTGAAAACCATCCTGAAGATACTGAACATATCATTGAAACCTTTGAAGCCAATACAGGTACATTCTGGGCACCGACAGGTTCAGGATCAACCTATGGTATTCTGACAACGTCTACCTTCGCCGTTTCCGACGAAGAAGCCTTCAGAGGTGAAAAATCCGGTAAGTTGACTCTGCTTGATGATCCTGATAAGGATGGCGGCTGGTATGTAAGACTCTATCATCAGTTGAAGTACACAGCCCGGGCAGATGCCAAAATCATGCTCATGGTCAAAGGGACAAATGCCAATGTTGATATCCGCCTTTCTGTTAAGGATACAGGATATGAACAGGGGCCGTGGCAAACCGTCACACTGTCTGAAGATGATTGGCAGATCGTCACATTTGACCTGCTCAATGATGAAGCTGAAGGCTGGATTACCGGTAATGGTGAAATCGAAGGAAAGACAGTCCTGATTGAAGGAATTCACATGAGATGCAGTGAAGATACGGATGTCACACTCTATGTGGATGAATTCATGGAACGTCGGCTTATTGATGTTTCTTTCAATGTCAATATGAAGAAATATGTTGAAGCCGGTGATTTCAGTATTGAGAATGATTTTGTCGACATTGCCGGGTCTTTCAATAATTGGGAAGGAACAAAGATGAATGATCCCAATGCCGATACGATTTATACGGCTGTCATTCCATTGAAACAGTTCTCAACCCATGAATTCAAGTTCCGTATCAACGGAAACTGGGATACATCCGAATTTCCGGGCGGCGGCCCCAATCGGGTATATACAGTCGGTGATTCCGTGAATAATGTCGTGACCTACTGGTACAACAACGAAGTCTACGTTGGTATTGTAGATAACCTCATTCCCGATGTATATGAACTGGGTCAGAACTATCCGAACCCCTTCAATCCCACAACAACCATTCCGCTGGCTCTGCCGGAAGCCGGAATGGTGAAACTGGTCCTGTATGATATCTCAGGCCGCATGGTGAAAGAAATCTACAGTGGTGAACTGGATGCCGGTTACCATGATTTCAATTTCCATATCGGCAACCTCGCCAGCGGTATCTATATCTACCGCGTGAAGGTCAATGATTATCAAAAGGCCCATAAGATGACAATCCTGAAATAATTCTTGAATAAACAGGATTAAAAAAAGGGCGGGAAACCGCCCTTTTTTAATTATGAATTTTGAGTTCTGAATTCTGAATTGAATTTTTGAATGTAGAATTTGGTGATTTGAATATATGTGATAAATGATATAATCTTGCGTTTTTCTTATGGTGCTAACGTTTATGAAGCTCAATGTGCTGCATCCAGAAAAGACTTTAATAACAAATTAACGATAGCTTTAAAAGAAGCGAATGAAACACATTACTGGCTTAAACTTATAAATGAATCTCAATATTTACTCAAACTCAATATAAAAAAGAGATACCAACAAAACACCCAACAAAATTCAATAATTTAATAACTCAATTCAGAATCCAGGATTCAGAACTCAGAATTCTAAAAATGTATTGCCTGCTCCAAAATTCCTCTCGCCGCTTCCATCACAGCCTCCGATAGGGTAGGATGGGCATGGATCATGGTGGCGATGTCTTCAGGTAGCAGTTCGGCTTTACGGGCAAGAAGCACCTCATGAATGAGTTCAGTGGCATTTTTGCCGGCAATATGGGCACCCAGAATTTCATGGGTTTTTTCATGACAGACAAATTTTACCAGACCTTCAGGTTCTTCGACTGCCACGGCTTTACCGGCACCTCTGTAAGGGAAGGCAAAAACTTTCACCGGAAGTCCTGCTTCTTTTGCTTTGACTTCCGTATATCCAAAGCTTGCAACCTGCGGCTCTGTATAAACCGCTCCGGGAATGAGTGTGGGATCAATCCGTTTTTCATCTTCCTTTCCCGCCATGTGTTCAACGGCAATTTCACCTTCTTTGGAGGCCACATGAGCCAGGAAGGGCGTGTTAATTACATCTCCAATGGCATAAATGCCGGGGACCGATGTCTCGTAGTAATCACCGGTTTCAATGAATCCCTTATAGGTTTTAATTCCAAGCTTTTCTAATCCCAAATTTTCCGAATTGGGAGTTCTGCCAACAGCTACCAGTATTTTTTCGGTTTCAACGTCCTCTATTTCGCCATCCTTATGTTCCAGTTTGATCTTGTACGCATTTTTTTGTTTATCTGAAATAGATGCTTTTGTGGATGTGTATACTTTCACTTTATTCTTTTTAAAAGCCTTCAGAAGAACGTCCGATACGTCTTTATCTTCCATAGGCAGGATCGAATCCAACATTTCAACAAGATGGACCTGAACCCCAAAAGAGCTCAGGATATATGCAAATTCCACACCGATGGCTCCGGCACCCACAATGAGTATACTTTTTGGAAGTGATTTTAAGCTCAATGCTCCTGTTGATGAGAGTATTCCTTCTTCGTCAAATTCCAAACCGGGGATCACTTTTGGACGTGAACCTGTTGCTATCAGGATATTTCCGGCTGTGTATTTTTCTTTGCCAACCGTGATTTCATGTTTATTGCTTATTTCAGCAGTACCCTTTATCAGTTCTATGGAATTTTTCTTCAGCAGAAACTCAACGCCTTTTGACAGCTTTGTGGCAGCAAGACGCGATTTCTTGTAGACTTTTTCATAATCCAATGCGCTGGCATCAATCCTGACCCCCATTTTTACCAGATCTTTCAGATATGTGAATTTTTGAGCCTGTGATATGAGGGATTTAGAAGGGATGCATCCCCAGTTCAGGCACACACCGCCAGGACTTTCTTTTTCAATCACAGCCGTTTTCATACCCAGTTGAGATGCCCGAATGGCTGCAACATAACCGCCGGGACCGGAACCGATAATCAAAAGATCATAGTTGTAATCTGTCATGGTGTATCCTCAATTTTCTTGAAATTATACCTCTTATGAGTTGAGAGCAAGCCTTAGGTTAAGGCCGGAGCAGGATTTTCGATGAATGCTTTCAGGGTTTTCATGAAATCTGCCCCTATCCCGCCGTCAATAACCCTGTGATCACAGGATAGTGTCATGGGGTGAGACTGAGTTTGAGAATGAATGGGCTTCGTTCTGGTTAGATAATTAGAGCCCCATTTTTACTCATCCTTTCTTGTTTTCGTTTTCACTGATTCCTGTTCTTTAGGATCCATAGAATTTCTGTCTTTTCCGATTTCATCGTCATACATTTTAAGCATTAAGAGTTCATAATAACAAAATTGTTACAAGAACAGGACGGTGTGATATGAGAGATATTTTTCTGGAAGGTAAGAAAGTCATTCTGACACCCATGGAAGAGGAAGATGCAGAATTTATTCGGAAGATGGAGAATGATCCGGAGGTCCGGTATGCCCTGTTTCTCTACAAACCGTTAACACGTGAATCTGCCGAAAAAAAAGTACGGGAGATGATATCTTCGCCCGACATTTTCATGTTTATGATCATGGACAAAGAGAACCGGCAAATTATTGGACAATCAGGACTCGTTCGTGTTGATTTTGTCAGCCGGTCAGCAATATTTTTTATTGCCATTCATCATAAAGCAAGCCGTTCAAAAGGATTTGGCACGGAATCCACACGGCTTATTGTAGATTATGCCTTTCAGACTCTTAATTTGAACCGAATCCAACTTCATGTCAACTCAGAAAATACTCCTGCCATCCATATTTATAAAAAGCTTGGTTTTCAGATTGAAGGAACCATGCGCCAGGCAATGTATCATGGCGGGAAATATTGTGATTTTTATGTTATGGGAAAAATACGAGAGAGTGGAGAACACTAAGTCGTGAGTGAAGTGCCTGCTGATGCGGATTTTAGAGTCTAAGTTGGGATATATGTAATTTTTCCGGATGATGTCCTCATTTTTAAAGTACATCGTTTATTTTTTGTGATTTAAACAAAATAATGTTTTCACTTTGAATTAAATATATTTCATCAAGATCAGTCTCGATTTTTTCACACGGAAAAACTCATAACTTTCAATGCCAACTCAATACTTTCTCTTCAGTTTCAACCCTTTTCCATATTGATCAACATCAGCTTCATGGCTGTTCCACCTCCGTATTGCCCGGGACTTCCATCTGCTTTGACAACGCGGTGACAGGGAATAATAAAGGGTAAAGGATTGTTTTTCATGGCGCTGCCTGCGGCACGGGCTGCATGGGGATAACCGGACATTGACGCTAATTCCCCATAACTCACAGTATGACCGTATTTAATGCGGTTGTACAGTGTTTGGTAAACTTTTTGCTGAAAGTGTGTTCCGCTTAGTTGAAAAGGAAAAGAAAATACCTTCCGTTTTCCGTCAAAATACTCCCTTAATTCCCGTTCAGCCCAACCAAGAACGGGATTCATTTCATGGACGGGGTCCGGCAGATTATTTATTCGAACAAAATTTTCCAGAGCATTTTTACGAGATGTAATAAACAATATTTTCTCATCAGAAGCGAGAATGGAATGCTCGGGGATGCTCCTGTGTA
This sequence comes from Candidatus Neomarinimicrobiota bacterium, assembly GCA_021157965.1. Taxonomy (NCBI): domain Bacteria; kingdom Pseudomonadati; phylum Fidelibacterota; species Fidelibacterota bacterium. The sequence continues at coordinate 34,502 of JAGGVO010000037.1, read as the reverse complement.
AATAGGTATTAATGAGGAAACAACGCTTCTCTTCCGACATGGATATATTTCCTGTATTTAAAATAATCGATCAGAAAAATCCCAAGGAAAACAAGAATCATACCGATATAAGACTGGATATTTAAGGTTTCGTTGTAAAACAATACCCCGATAATCAGTGATACAATGGGTGTCAGATAAGCAGAAAGGGAAAGTTTTGTAAGCTGGACATGCCGCATCAGCCAGAAAAAGGCGATCAGTGTATAACAGGAAGCAAAGACGGATAAATAGCTCAGAACAAGCCAGAAACGAAAATCCGACGGAAGATGAAGTGGTGATTCAACAACAAAGGAGGTCAACAATAACAGGATACCCCCCAGAAACATCCCAAGGGAATTTAATACAAATACATTGAGATGAATGCTGTTTTTGCGGATAAGAACACTGGGAATAGCGGCAAATACAACGGAAAAAACCATAGTGAAAAAGGCAATTGATGAAATACGTGCTTCGAGGATAAGGGGATCGAAAAAGAGAATGAAAACACCCAGAAATGAAAGCAGCGTCCCTGCGATTTTCAGAAGTCCGGCTTTTTCTTCCTTTAAAAGGAGAAAACTTAGAATGAGCACCATCACAGGATAAAGGCTGAAAATAATGGAACAAAGACTGGAAGGCAAAAACTGCTGACTCCAAAAGACAAGGGCGTTGGATAACGCAACCAGGGAAAGCCCATAATACAGAATTGACAAATAATCCTTTTTTGTCAGGCTGATTTTTCTAAGCTGGTGAAGGGCAACAGGAAAAATCAGGACTCCCGCTAACAGGTATCGTAGTCCGGCTATATAGAAGGGTTTAGCAGTATCAAATGTTTCGGCATAATTTTCCAGTAAAAAACGGACTGATGCCCAGCTGCTTCCCCAGATCAGGACATTCAGAAGGAAAAGAAAGTAGTATAGAGGTTTTCTTTTATCTTTCATAAAAAAAGGCTCCGGGAACCGGAGCCTGTATAGTTGGATAAGGTATTATTTCTTTTTCATTTCTTTTTGTCTCACCTTTTTATCCCAGATGATGAGAAGGGGAGAAGCCACAAATGAAGAGGAATAGGTACCGACAATTATGCCGATCAACATGGCAATTGAGAAACCAAACAAAACTTCACCTCCGAAAAGGACAAGAATCAGCACCACAAGGAATGTGGTTAGTGAGGTAATAACCGTCCGAGACAAACTTTCGTTAATACTCAGGTTGATTACATCGGGGAAGGCCTTATTTTTATGGGTCAGCCTGTTCTCGCGAATTCTGTCATAAACGACAATGGTATCATTTAAAGAATATCCCACAATTGTCAGAAATGCTGCCAGAACCGGCATGGAAATTTCCCATTGGAAAAGAGAGAAAAGTCCCAGTGTAATTAATACATCATGAAACAGGGCCAGGACTGCACCGATGGCAAATTTCATCTCAAACCGAATGCTGATATAGACCAGAATAAGAAATAATGCCGCAAAGATAGCGCCAATGGCTTTTCGCCGTAACTCTTCACCGATTTTTGGTCCCACAATTTCGGCTCTGCGAACCTCAAACTTCTTTTCCTGAAGGTCTTTTTGGATGATTTCCTGAATTTCATCACCGGTACCAATACTCAACACGCGGATCATGTATTCATTGGGACCGCTGCGTTGAATCTGAGGTGTTCCCAGTTCGGGGTTTTTCAGAAGTGAACGAATCTCACCGGCCGTGATGGGTTCTTCAAATTTCATCTGAATCAGTGTTCCACCCCGGAAATCAATCCCATAATTCAAGCCCTGAAATATAAAGCTCAGGAGCCCTGCAAGGATGAGCAATCCGGAAATCCAGTACGCATAAACGCGTTTTCCGACAATGTTGTAATGTGTGTTGACAAATATCTGAAACAAGGTATGACTCCTTTCCTTATATACTCAGTTTTTTCAGTGTCCGCCCGTGGGTAACGGTTGTGAGAATTGTCTTGGAAATAAAGTAACCGGAAATAAAGTTGAAAACAATTCCCCAGAACAGAACCACAGCAAAGCCCCGGATAGGACCGGTACCGAACTGCCAAAGCACGAGTGCGGCAATCAGGGTTGTCAGGTTTGCATCCAGAATGGTTATGATGGCCCTTGAATAGCCGTTATCCACAGAAGCTTTCACGGTTTTCCCTTTTCTTAATTCCTCCCGGATTCTTTCAAAAATAAGCACGTTGGCATCCACAGCCATACCCACAGTCAATACCAGGCCGGCTATTCCCGGAAGGGTCAGGGTTGCCCGCAGAAGGGCAAGGATCGAAAGGACAAAAATGATATTGAGAACCAGTGTTACAAAAGCCACAATTCCTGATCCGCGGTAATATATAGCCATGAACAAGACAACAAGAAGGAGACCAAATAATGCACTCATGGTACCTTTCCGGATTGAATCAGCACCCAAAGAAGGACCGATAGTCCTTTTTTCAATGATATCCACTGGTGCGGGTAAGGCTCCGGCTTTCAGGCAGATTTCAATATCCTTGGCTTCTTCAATGTTTGCAAGTCCTTCGATGACGGTTCTTCCACCGGAAATTCGATCCCGGATAACCGGTGCAATCTGAACTTTGTCATCCAGAACAATTGCAATCCGTTTACCCACATTGGCACCTGTCATTCTGGACCATGTTTTGGCACCTTCACTGTTCATGCTGACATTTACAATGGGTTGGCCCATGTTGGAACCATTCATGCCACCCAGCCTCGCCTGGGCATCCGTTACAACTGCTCCGGTCAAGCCGGGATCACGGTTAACAAAATAAAGCCTGTAAAATTTTTTTTGTGTCCCATCCTGAGTTGTGAATGTCTCGGGGGCATTGGACCACAAGATACGGATATCGGCAGGGAGGACCCTTTGAACTTCAGGATTTTGTAAAACCCGATTAACGGCATAGTAATTTTCAGCGGGAACACCGATATCATTGCCGAGGTTTCTTAAAAGCGCACTGAAAGGTCTGTCTTTAAAAATCTTTTCATCAACAAGTGCAGTTGAATCCCCTTTGGTGTCAGTCTGATTCTCTGTCAATCCGAATAATTCCTCTACAGAGACTTCCTTATTCTGACTTACCCTGTCTTCAACGGTTGTTGAATCCGTTAAGGTCTCAGGTTCTACTTTTTTCATAACGGCATCAATCCGTGATATGGCATCCTGAACCACTTCGGGATCTTTTAAGAGGATGAATTCCAGCTGGGCTGTACTTTGAATCAGGTTAGTTGCCCTTTCAGGATCGGTCACACCAGCCAGTTCGACAATGATTCGCCGGTCACCCTGGCGCTGAATCGTAGGCTCACTTACACCGAATTGATCCACACGATTCCGGATGATTTCTTCTGCCCGAAGCACTGCATCAGCGGCTTCTTTACGGAGAGACGCAATGATTTGTGAATTTTCATCGCCCCTGCCGGGAAAATGTCTGGCCAGACGGAAATTTTGAGCATTGGCCATTTCTTCCAGAATGTCAAAATAATCACGGTCGGTCTGTGCTGTGAAAATTTCTTCCACTTGGTTCATGAACTGATAGTAAGACTGACTTTTATTTTGGGCAATATTTTGTGTCAGTTTGGATACATTGACTTCCAAAACAAGGTGCATCCCACCCTGAAGATCCAGACCTCTACGGATTATCCGGTTCTGAATGGGTTCCAGATCGCCTTGCATGCGGAGTTCTTCTTTCCGCTCTTCAGACATTGTTTCATAGCGCAAAGTTGGAAGCAGCTGCCAGGCAGCCCAGACAAGAAGAACACCAATGATGACATAGTTTAACACGAATTTTTTCTGCATTCTGTATTTTACCTCCTAAGTGCCGCAGGGACTTTGTTTCGTTTAAAGCAAGCAAATTTAACCTGACACAGGGTGAAATTCAATCCCAAAAGATATATTGGGAAAAGGCCATTTAGCTCATATACATTCAGGATTCAAATTTAGTCAGGACGGACAAAACGGTATCTATATCCTTTTCAGTATGTTCAGCTGATATCTGGAAACGGATTTCTTCATCCCCCTTGGGAACTACAGGAAAATTGAGTCCCGTTGCCAACACCCCCTCTTGATGAAGCCAGCGGGTCAAGCGTACGGTTTTTTCCGTATCACGAACCATGAGAGGTACAATAGGATGGGGGCCGGGAATGGTTTCGTAACCGGCTCCGGTGATGCCGGATTCAAAACGGCGGGTTAATTCACCCAGATGTTTGAGAATTTTTATCCCTTCTGGTGAATCAACAATATTCAGGGCAGCTTCTGCTGCGGCTGCCTCAGGAACAGTGATGGGATTTGAGTATATGTACATGGGTGCGGTTTCGCGAAGGTAACGGATCAGAGTTTCGTCACCTGCCACATAACCACCGTTTACACCAAATGCCTTCCCCAGTGTTCCAATGAGAATGTCTACTTTGCTTCCGGTGTATTCTTCCGTTCCCCGACCGGTGTCCCCAAAAGCACCTACACCATGGGAATCATCCATAATGCTGATTACACCTTCTTCAAAATGATCATTATACGAATGACAAAGGGAAACCAGTTCATTTAAAGGTGCATAGTCCCCGCGCATACTGAAAATGCCATCCGTCACAACCAATACCCGTTTTCCTTTTCCAACAGATGCTTTCAGTTTGCTTAGCAGATCATCCATGTCATTATGGCGGTAAATGTATTTTTCTGCCGGGCGGGAAAGACGAATTGCATTGATGATACAGTTATGATTCAGTTCATCACTAATGACAATAGTATCAGAAGTTATAAGTGGATAAATGACTCCCATACTGGTGACATAAGCCGAACTGAATATCATGGCTGCCTGTTTTCGGTGAAATTGTGCAATCCGGTTTTCCAATGATATATGGTGTTTGAAAGTACCGCTGATAAATCGGACAGCACCCGGCCCGCTCCCAAAAGTCCTGGCAGCTTTTTCTTCAGCTTCTATTACTTTTGGATGGCGGGACAGTCCCAGATACGAGTTGGAATTCATCCGTATAAAGGGTCTGTTTTCATCCCCCTGGATAAAATACCGGGTTCCATGACCGTTTTTCCCCTCTTCAACCCGGTGAATGACCATCTCATGTCCCTTTACCGTTCCCTTTTTTTCAAGATCATCAATGATAGCTTGTAAAGGATATTCATATTTTTTCATGATGGTGTCTCCTCATGATGTCATCGCTTTTTTTTTAAGTGTTACGAGCATATCTTCCGTCATTTTGGGAAGATCATATTCATGTTTCCAGTTCCATTCCTGACGGGCGGCACTGTCGTCCATATTATCCGGCCAACTGTCGGCAATAGCCTGTTTTTCCGGATCCGGTTTGTATTCCACCCTAAAATCCGGAATGTGTTTTTGGATTTCTGCACTTAATTGACGTGGGTTAAAACTCATAGCCGAAACATTGTAGGCGTTGCGATGCACCAGCTTGTCCGGATCAGCTTCCATGACTTCAATGGCAGCCCTGACAGCGTCGGGCATATACATCATGTCAAAGTAGGTGTCCTCTTTCAGGTAGCAGGTGTACCGACCCTCTTCTAAAGCTTTATAGAAAATCTCAACAGCATAATCCGTGGTACCGCCACCCGGCTGGGTAACATTTGAAATAATCCCCGGATAGCGAAGTCCCCGGACATCTACACCATACTTTTTAAAATAATAATCCCCTAACATTTCACCACACACTTTGGTGATGCCATAAATGGTCGTTGGCCTCATGAGGGTATCCTGAGGCGTGTTTTTTTTCGGCGTAGAGGGACCGAAAGCGCCAATTGAGCTGGGGATAAAAACCGATAAATGAAGTTCACGGGCAATTTCAAGAACATTCATCAGGCTGCCCAGATTGATGTTCCAGGCCATAAGCGGTTTGTGTTCTCCTACAGCGGATAAAAGAGCCACCAAATGATATATCCGTGTTATTTTGTACTTTATAATAATCTCAACTAAACGGTGTTCATCCATGCAATCCAGAACTTCAAAAGGGCCTTCATTCAGAACATGTTCACAAATATCAGATTTAATGTCTGATGCAACAACATGCTCAGCTCCATACACTTTTCGTAAGGCCGGTGTTAACTCCGAGCCGATTTGACCACCGGAACCGATAACCAGAATTCGCGTCTTTTTCATGCTTCTCTCCCAAAATAGTATGATCAAATTCTAATGCGGACAGGCTTGTTTTATGCTAATCCTCACTTTCTTTCATGGTTAAAATCATTGTATTAAATTTAAGAGGATACGACTAAGAATCAAAAGGGACAATTAATCATAGGCTCCTGAATTGAACATAACTTTCTGAATTGACTAATGTTCAATCTATCAGTAACTTCACAAGCTTAAAAGGTGAGTATCGGATATGAAATTTTCAATGTCTTTGTACTCAAGTTTTTTTCAGATTACAAAGCAAAAACATGACAAAATTTTTCTCACTCATGGTGAACAAAATGATACATACCATGATGTTCTGGATAAATCCCTGCAAATTGCAGGATATTTGCTGGATTCCGGTGTAAAAAAGAGGTCCCGTATTGCACTCATGCTTCCTTCTTCACCGGAGTTCTTCTATATCGTACTGGCTTTATCCCGTCTGGAATGCACGGTTGTCCCTGTAGATCCACATTTTAAAGCTTTGGCTCTCAGACATGTTTTGAGTGATGCCGATATTCCGGTGATCATCTACCACAAGGATTATGAAAATAGTGTGGCGGATGCTATCGACATTCTCGATAATATTAAAACCACAGTAGCTGTTGGTGGTAAAGGAGACCTTTCAGATACTTATATAGACTTGTCATTGAAACATGCACTCTATGGCGGCCCCTTCAATCCGGACAGCCGGCAGGAAGCCGTTATATTTTTCAGTTCCGGTACCAGCGGACCTTCCAAAGGAGGTATTTTCAATAACCGCCAGCTGCTGATGAATGCTCAGTCCTTCAACGAAACCATGATTCTCCATGAAAACGAAACCCTGTGTGCCCAGTTTCCCCTTCATCATTTTTGGGGATTCACTACTATTCTCGTTTGTTCTTTGATAAATGGAAACCGGGTAATATTGAATCAAACAACCAATTTGCCTGAGACACCGGGAGATTCCAAAGGGATGATCCTGATCGGTGATACGAATTATTTTGAAATACTGTCGGAATCTGTCCGGGAACTCCCACGCGGGTATCTGTACGGGATCACTGCAGGAGGACACCTGAAACCGGATGTCCAATCATGGTTTTATGAAAAATGTCATTTTCCCATCTTCAGGGGCTACGGCCTGATAGAAGCCGGTCCTGTGATTTTGATCAATAACGATGAAAGCAAACTCCGTTCAATCGGAATTCCCCTCCATAATGTGTCCGTTTCAATCCGCCATGGAGATACTGTCGTTCCTGATCAGAAAATCGGTGAATTATGTATTCGGAAAGAATCGGTTGTATCCGGGTTTACTTCAGGACAGGATAAACTAAGTGATGCACTGAACAAGGGGTGGTTTCATACAGGGGATCTCTGTTATCAGGATATGGACGGTTATATTTATTTTGTGGACCGTATTGAAAACCGCATCCGGATTAATGGATTTGACATGTTTCCTGAAAGTGCAGAAAATATTCTCAGAAAACATCCCAATATCCGGGAAGCGGTTATTGTGGGTATACCTTTTGACAACCGCGGGAATGAGAAGGCTGTTGCTTATGTCGTTCCGGAAAAACTGAGTCAGGCAGATCCGGAAGCTCTGAAAGAATACCTGGCGGGAAAAATCCCCCGGTATCAAATTCCCTCGGATTTCATTTTTTTAGATCATTTACCTGTGGGAGCTACAGGGAAAATCGCCCGACAGACTATCCGCAGAAATGCCATACACCATAACAATAAAATGAATAATTTATCTTCAAAACCGGAGGACGATTGATGAAAACATTCGATACGAAGCATGTTCGGAACTTTTCTTTAATAGGACATTCCGCCAGCGGTAAAACCATTTTGTCTGATGCACTTTTACTTTTGGCCGGTGAAATCAACCGGATCGGATCCATTGAAGAGGGGAGTACCACTTCAGATTATTCCAGTGATGAAATAGAACGCCAAATATCTATTAAAACATCTTTTATGCATTTTGAAAAGAATGGTGTAAAATGCAATATTCTGGATACGCCGGGCTATATGGATTTTGCCGGAGAAGTAATCAGTGCTGCGAAAGTGGTTGAAAATGCCATGGTTCTGGTCAATGCTACATCCGGTATTGAAGTGGGGACCGAATTTGCATGGAATTATGTCAATGATTACAAGACAACAGCCATGATTGTTATGTCTATGCTTGATAAGGAACATACGCAATTCGATACAATTACTGACAGTGTTCGTGATCGTTTTTCCAACCGGATCTATCCTATACAGTATCCTGTTAACCCCGGCCCTGCCTTTGACAGCATTATCGACCTGTTGAAAAGAAAAATGCTGGTTTTTGATAAGAACGGCGTTTATACGGAAGAAGAAATCCCGGCAGATTTAAAGGACACTTTCGACACACGTTATGAAGAACTGGTGGAAATGATTGCAGAATCGGATGATGTCCTGCTGGAAAAGTTTTTTGAATCCGGTGAATTGACAGAAGAGGAGCTGAAGGATGGGCTTCGGCGTGCTATTCTTGAGCGGAATTTCTTTCCCCTTGTTTGTGTTTCGTCTGAAAAAAAAGTGGGCATTTCACGCATGATGGAAATTATGGTGGATTATTATCCTGACCCGTCACAAAATAAAGAATGGAAGGTGAAAAAATCCGGTGATAGTGATCCCGAACCCATTACAATTGATGAAAAAGGAGTTACGGCAGTTTTTATTTATAAAACCGTCCATGAACAGCATGTGGGGGATATTTCCTACTTCAAGGTTATCAGCGGAAACCTGAAAGTGGGGGATGAATTAAAAAATCCGGCAACCAATACATCCGAACGTTTCGGAAACCTTTATATTTTGAACGGAAAACACCGGAAAGAGGTTTCGGAAATCAAGGCCGGTGATATTGGTATTGCTGTCAAATTGAAAAATACCATGACCAATCATACGCTGGTGGATTCCAAAGAGCCCTGGCAGTTTGTGGGGATTAAATATCCCGAACCTGTAATTCGTGTTGCTGTGGAAGCAGCTGCAAAAGGCGATGAAGAGAAAATCGGGACAGGCCTGGCACAGGTTCAGGCTGAGGATCCGACCTTTCATTATGTCGTGGATTCCGAATTGAAGCAGACGATTGTCTCTGGTATGGGAGAAATTCATCTGGATATATCCCTGAAGAAAATTGCCCAGCGATTCAACGTGGAAATTGTCCAGGTTCAACCGAAAATACCGTATCGTGAAACCATTCGAAAAACAACCACAGCCCGTTATCGCCATAAAAAACAGTCCGGTGGTGCAGGACAGTTTGGTGAAGTGGAACTCCGAATTGAACCCTTGCCCCGGGGGACAGGCATTGAATTTGCCAGTGAGCTTGTGGGAATGAATGTGGACCGGTCTTTTGTACCGTCTATTGAAAAAGGTGTCCGTCAGGCTTGCGAAGCCGGCCCCCTTTCCGGAAATAAGGTCATTGATGTGAAAGCGGTTGTCTTTGACGGAAAACAGCACCCGGTAGATTCAAAGGATATCGCTTTCCAGATTGCGGCCCGTGGTGCTTTTCGGGACGCTTTTACGAAAGCAGATCCTATTTTGCTGGAACCTATTTATGAGATCGAAATCACCATTCCCGAAGAATACATGGGCGATGTCATGGGAGATATCTCCGCCCGCCGTGGCAAGGTCCTCGGTATGGATTCTGACGGACACTTCCAGATCATTAAGGCGGAAGTACCTTTGGCCAATCTCTATAAATATTCCAATACCCTTCGCTCTCTCTGTCAGGGCCGTGGATATCACCGCAGAAAATTCAGTCACTATGAATATGTTCCCAGGGAAATTCAGGAAAAAATTGTCGAAGAATACCTGAAAGAACGGGAAGAAGGACATTAAATATGGATTATCTCTGGGCTCCCTGGCGGATTGAATATATCCGTCGGGATAAATCCGGGAAAGATCGTTGTATTTTCTGTCAGAAGCCAGCTGAGGACGATGATGAGGAAAACCTGATTGTCTACCGCGGGCAATACACCTTTGTCCTGATGAATCTCTTTCCATATAACAACGGACATCTGATGATTGCCCCTTACCGGCATACATCGGATTACCTGTCCCTGACGGATGATGAAAACCGTGAAATAACAGAACTCACCAAAATCTCCCTCCGTGTGCTCGACGCCTGTCTGACTCCCCAGGGATATAATATCGGCATAAATCTTGGCAGTGTAAGCGGAGCCGGAATAGCAGATCACCTCCATCAGCATATTGTTCCCCGGTGGCTTGGGGATACGAATTTTATGCCGATCATTGGCCATACCAAGGTTATGATGGACGGACTGAAAGAGACATGGAAAGAACTTCATGACACCTTCATTAAGATGAAAGATGCCCGGAAATCTGAATGACAGTTTCCCGTATATTTTTCTTTTCATTTTGATCTGATATTCATAAGAGTTCAGATGTATTAAGAAACAATTGAGGATTCATGATGTCTATCAAAGCTATTAAAGGGACAAAGGACATACTCCCATGGGAATCGCCGCTCTGGCATCATGTGGAAACGGTGTGTCGGGAAGTTTTTTCCTCTGCTTTCTATCAGGAAATCAGAACCCCGGTATTTGAAAAAACTGAACTATTTGCCCGGGGTATCGGCGAATTTTCTGATATCGTCAGCAAAGAAATGTATACGTTTCAGGATAAAGGGGGAGAATGGCTGACCCTTCGGCCCGAATACACTGCATCCGTCATCCGTTCCTACATTCAGCATCATTATGAACAACAATCTCCGTTACATAAATTGTGGTATGTTGGTCCACTGTTCAGACAGGAACGTCCCCAGGCTGGCCGGCTCCGGCAGTTTCACCAGTTCGGGATCGAACTCATTGGCTCTGAATATCCTGAAGCAGATGCTGAAGTGATTACACTTGCCTGTGAGATATACCAAAAAGTGGGGCTCCGGGAATGGGAGCTACATATCAACAGTATCGGCAATACTAAAGATCGCCTTAGATATATTCAGTTACTGGCAGAATCCCTGAAGCCCCATTTTGACGCATTCTGTCCTGTTTGCCGTAAACGGTTTGATATAAATATTCTCAGGCTTTTTGACTGTAAAAATAAATCCTGCCAGAAACTTCTGGATGACCATGCACCGAAAATCAACGATCACCTTTCCCCTGAAGACAACGCTCATTTTGAACAGGTCTGTAAATTGCTGGATGTCCAGGGAATAACATACACCATCAATCCGAAACTGGTGCGGGGACTGGATTATTATACCCGTACAACGTTTGAAATCAAAGGAAAACAGTTGGGAGCCCAGGATGCCCTCTGTGGTGGCGGACGCTATGACAATCTTGTGGAGGAGCTGGGAGGAAAATCAACTCCGGCTGTCGGATTTGCAGCAGGTGTCGAACGGTTGATTCTGGCGCTGGAAGCCGAAAAGATAGCAGATGTGCCGGCATCACGTCCGGATCTTTACATTGCAACCCTTGATGTTGAGTCCTATCAGGGTATTCTGAAAACGTGTACCGCACTCAGGCATCAGGGATTTGTCATAGAAACGGATTTGCTCCGTCGAAGTGTGAAAGCCATGATGCGGGATGCCAATAAAAAACAGGCACAGTATGTCACTGTAATCGGCCCCGAAGAACTGGAATCAGGGACTCTCACATTGAAAAATCTGCAAACAGGCGAAACCAGTCAGATCGCATGGAATGAGCTCGGGAAAGCCCTTGGAAAAGAAAGCCATACCCTTTAAATACAAGTTGGAATATTCTGTACTTCTTTTTGTGCGGTTTTTAGCCAATGCCCTGCCCGCTCACATCTCCGAGTGGATTGGCAGGCGAATAGGTGATCTGTCATGGTATTTTTTTCCCTATCGGTTTCAGGTGATGATGTACAATATGGATGTTGTATTTCCTGAGAAATCGTATGAGGAAAAACTTCATCTGGCCCATCAGGTTTACCGTTTTTTTGGAGAAATGGCTGTTCAGTTTTTCAGTCAGAACAAGAAGAAGAACAAAAAAAGGATTTTATCAGCAGAGATTCGGGGACGGGAATATCTTGACAAGGCCCTGGGAAAAGGGAAAGGTGTTATCCTGACGGCTCTGCATTTCGGAAATTGGGAGTATGTTGCTTCCTGGTTAAATATGAGCGGGATAACGACAACGGGAATATATAAACCCATGAAAAATCCTCTGAGTGATGATTTTTTTCTCAAATTGCGTCTCGATATGGGGGACGCAATGCATATGATTTCTACACGGCAGGGCATGAAAGCGTATGAAAAAGCCCTTGAAAATAACCACGTTCTCGCTGTAGCTGTAGACCAGAATGCCCATGAAAAGGGAGTCAAAATCCCCTTTTTTAACCGGATGACGTCCATTGCAAAAGGAACGGCCGTCCTCAAATTCAGAACGGGTGCAGAAATTTTAGGTGTGGCACCCCTGTATCAGAAAGGGAAATTTTGTATCCATTTTTTTCCGGTTAACGATGAATCCATACCTGTTCTAAATGAAGAGACCATCGGCCGGACCATGAAAACTGTCATGAAAACATTTGAACCCTGGATAGTGAAGTATCCCCGACAATGGATGTGGTTCCATAAATTATGGGGCAAACCGGATAAGGTCTATAAACGAACAGTTAAAGAAATACTCCGGTATTAATGTCTTATGTATTCAGGCAGAACTAAACATTCGTCTGCTTTATTGTTGAATATCCTCCTGTGGATCCCCGTCATTTATATCGCATTTTTGAATCATCGGATATTGAATAGTCCCATGATTTTTATTCAATGGTTTGTCCTTGTCCTTTTATTTGGTACGCTCATTGCATTTTATCACATTAACAGTTTAAAAAGGGGTGATGACCCTGTACGGAAAAATATCATTGTAATTATTAATTTGTTTTCAGCTCTCTTTTTTGTATGGGTTTCCCTGTTTCAGGGAGATTATTTTTTCTATATAGGCTTTGCTTTGTTTTTACTTGTCTTCTATTTTGTTGTTTATTTTTATAAACTAACCTTCAGAAAAATATTAATATATGGTCTGAGTTCTCTGCTCATTTTGTTGCTCAGTCTTCCGGCTTATCTTTATCTTTTTCAGAGATCGGCAAATTCTGTCTTTCTGGTTAATTATATTCTTTTAAACCTCTCATTTATAATGATTGCCTTATTTATTCTGGCAGAAAGGTACCTCTTCTATAAGCAGGAAAACCACTTGATTTACGATAAAAAAGGTTCCCAAAGCGAGAAAAAAGAGATTCAGGATAGCATAACCCCATCTTTTTATCATCATTTAAACTCTCTTTTTTTAAAAATGACCAATCCTTCTCTTTTGGGAAATTATCCTGAAATGATTTACCAACTCCTCGAATTGACAGGTCGTTGTTGTAAGGCGGACAGAGCATATATATTTCAGTTTTCAAAAGATGGGAAATACATTATAAACACTTATGAATGGTGTGATAAGGGAATTGAACCTCAGATAAAAAAACTACAGCATCTGCCGATAGCCGATTATCCCTGGTGGCTTAATCAGCTTCAGAAAAAAGAGGTTATATATTTTCAATCTCTCGATGAATTACCGGTTGAAGCAATCCATGAGAAAGAAATTTTGGAAATGCAGGATATTTCCGGGGCGTTGGTTTCCGGAATCTTTCGAAACCAGGTTATGATGGGTTTTGTTGGATTGGATTATGTAAAAGAGAACCATAAACCTGAATCTGCGTATATTCCTGTCATTAAGTTAATTGCAGGTATGCTTTCATGTATATATAATCGGCTTCAAATGACTTTTGCCCTCTATTCGGAAGATGAAAACGGATTTGCGTTGCCTGAAAGTAAGACTTTTCATCAGGAGATTCTGGCCCGCAAATTTTATGCCGCTGTCATGAAGATTCCTATCCTGGCTGTGGATAATCAGATGAGGATTATAACCATGAATTTAAAAACACGGGAAGATTTCTATGGCGCCCGGAAATTAAACCCGGATAAAGATATAAAGGACTTCCTGTTTATCAGTGAAGAAGACAGATCCGCATATAAAATGAATTTGCAAAAGGCTTTATCATCCGATGAGATATTCTCTGTACTGTCTGATAAACCCTGCCGGATAGGAGACGCTTACTATTTTGTGTATTATTTTAAAATATCGGATGACTCCAGCAGGACAACGGCTTTGATTCTGTATTTTGTTGAAATGACAGCCCAATATATGAAGCGATTAAATCTTATTAAATCCCTGGAAGAAAAAGAGCTTCTTTTGAGTGAAATACATCACCGTGTGAAAAACAATATGCAAATCATGGCAAACTTAATGGATTTGAAGGCTATGGTTATTAACGAGCAGAATGCACTGTCTGTGTTCTATGATACCCGTGACAGATTGAAAAGTCTGGCACTTCTTCATGAGAAACTCTATGAAAGCCAGGATTCGGGAAAGGTTAAACTGCATACATATCTCAAAGAGCTGGCTGAAAATATTATTTTTGCCATTTCCGGTGATAAAAACATCAGTTTCGATATGTTTAAATCCGATCCGGTGGAAGTCACTTTTGATAAGGCAATTACCCTGGGCATGCTCATGAACGAAATTATAGTCAACAGCATGAAACACGGGTTCCATAACATGAATGGAGGCTTAATTACTATTGGCTTATCGAAAGAACATGGAGAGCTTATCCTTGATATAGCTGATAATGGTACCGGCTTTGACGCCACATCTGTTTTAAAAGATTCCCAAACCCTGGGATTGAATTTAATAACTGGTTTTATTCGTGAGTTGAACGGCAGCTATGAGCTTCATTCGGATTCGGGTGTGCAATATAAAATCCGCATTCCTCATTCCTAGGATGGCTTATCCAAAAATGCAATAAACAAATCATTCAGGTTGATACCCGTGTAGCCGGTTTTTATCAAACTGTGGAATGATTTAAAAAAAGGGTATGTGTTATTATTTTTAAGAGCTTTTTCTCCTTGTACCACGGTATTCTCACAAAGCATCTGACGTGTAATAAAAGCTCCGGCTGCATCGGTGGGACCGTCTATACCGTCAGAACCAACACAGGCCACGCCCCAGGTATAAGGTGTTTTGTATAATTCCAGTCCTGCTTTTAATGCCACTTCCATGTTACGTCCGCCAATACCGCTTCCGCGGACAGTCACCGACGTTTCTCCTCCGCCGATATAAAAAACGGGAAATGTTTCAACCGCTAATACGATATAATCGGCAATACGTTTTCCACACATTGAAGCCTCGCCGGAAAGGGAAAAGGGGAGAAGCCGGGATTGCTTTCCTCTTTTGTGTATAACTTTCCTGCATTGATCAATCAGCGTTTGGTTGTTTGAAATAAGTGTACTGGTAACATGACTGAAATCTGTATTCTCTTTTTGTTTTTTTATTCCCTTGAGAAGGTTTGTATCAAGACCATACGCTGATAATATTGTCTGTGCATCTTCAAATGTACTCGTATCGGGTGTTACCGGACCTGAAGCAATCAGCTCAAGGTTATCTCCCATGACATCAGACATGATGAGAGCTTTAATTTCACGGGGATACAGTAAGCGTGCAAGTTTCCCACCTTTTACGGCAGACATCTGTTTTCGGACGGTATTGAGTGCCTGAATGTCTGCCCCTTTTTCCATGAGAGCTTTCGTAATGATGGATATGTCCCTTATACACAATCCGGGTTGCGGGATTTCAAACAAGGCTGAACCCCCGCCCGATAACAGCAATACAATCTGTCCGTTCCCCGGAATGCTTTTCAGAATTCGTTCGAGTACATGTTCCGAGGTACTTAATGTTTTTTCTCCCGGATAAGGGTGTTCTCCCGGATAAATCGTTAAATCATTTCTGTAATTTTCCGGGATATATTCCGGAGAGGTGATAACACAGTTTATATCAGGAGATACAGAAATATGATTCATGAAAACTTCTGCCATGGAAACTGCGGCTTTACCGATGGATATTAGGGCATAGGGAGGACGGATGAAAAGATTTTTCAGATATGGCGGGAGGATTTTTTCCGGGTGGCAATTCCGGATGCTTTCGTGGATGATATTCTCCAAATCATGTGCTATATTTCTACTGCTTTTTATCATCCGTTTTCTCCAAATATTTCAAATGAATCATAAGGAGTGATATTGATAAAGTTTGAAAACATTTATGTGAAAAAAAAGGATAAAGTTATTTTAAATCATATCTCCGGAGAAATTCGTGAGGGTGACAGGATTCTCATTACCGGTCCCTCAGGAAGTGGAAAAACGACATTCCTGAAAACACTCCTCTTTTTTGATTATCCCGAAACAGCAGAAATCAGTTTTCAGAACCGGAAAGTGAGTAAAAAAGACATTCATCAATACAGATCCGTATTTGGTTATATTGGACAAAATCCGCCGGCATTCACCGGTAAAACCTCTTCTCTGATGCGGTTTATGGTGAGAAATATAGAAGATAAGCATAAGCAGTTGATGGAGCTGATGGATTTTTTCTCCCTGGATGATAAGTTACTGGACAGCTCTTTCCTGTCCTTGTCCAACGGTGAAAAACAACGGATTAACATCATTATTTCATTGCTTTTAAACCGGAATATCTACTTGCTGGACGAAATTACATCAAATCTCGATCCTGAAAATGTCCAAAAAACCATCCGGTGCTTTTCCCGTGAGGATCTCACATGCCTTGTGGTGAGTCACCAGGAAGAGTGGCAGACCTTTGCAACACGCCGGTGGAATCTCAACGGAACTTTAAAGGAGGTGAACACATGAATACACAGGGAACCTTTGATATTCCCATTATGAATATTGTCATGTATAGTTCCATCCTGTTTGTTCCCCTTTTAATTTTCATCTGGTTGGATCTTAAAGTGTATAAAGATTTATTCATTTCAATTACCCGGATGATTCTCCAGTTGATTTTCATCGGTCTTTATCTGAAATACCTTTTCATTTATGATCAGATCTGGCTGAATCTTTCCTGGGTTCTTATCATGATCCTTGCGGCGAATTTTACTATTCTGAAAAACAGCGGCATGCTGAACAAACGCATTTATCTGACCATAATTCCCGTTTATTTTGTTATTGTTTTCCTGGTCTTTCTTACGTTTTTAATCCCTCTGGGATATGAAAACCTCCGTTCAGCCCGGTATATGATTCCTTTGATCGGCATGATTCTGGGGAATATCCTGAGCAGTAACATCATCGGCTTACAGCGTTTTTATGAAGATCTTATCCATCATGAAGATGATTACATTCAGTATATCCTGGCCGGTGCCGGTTTTATCGAAGCCATTAAACCCTTTGCACGGCATGCACTAAAAACGTCAATTATGCCTAAACTCGGGGTGATGGCTACCATGGGACTTGTATCGATTCCCGGAATGATGACAGGGCAGATTCTGGGCGGTGTTCCTCCGGTTGCTGCCATTAAATATCAAATCGTTATTATGATCGGTATCTTTTCTTCTGCCACTTTATCTGTCATTTGTTCAATCCTGGTGTCTGCTATTTTAAATTTTGATGCCTATGGAAGAATTCGCAAGGATGTGAGAGATCTTCTATGAGTGAGTATATTAAAAACTATGAGGCTAAAAGAGATCTGATATTGAATATTTTACATTCAGGAGGTATTATTGCCTATCCTACGGATACGATTTTTGGTCTGGGCGTTGATGCTTTAAATCCAAAAGCCGTTGAAATCCTGTATGACCTGAAACAAAGACCTAACAAACTCCCTTTCAGTATTTTGTTTCCACGTGTGGAAAATATTCTTGAGATTACTAATTTATCCGAAAAATGCAGCCGTTTTTTGACCGATGTGTTCCCCGGACCTGTAACAGCCGTGTTGCCATTAAAAAACCCTCATTATTTTTCATCAGGATTTTTGTCGGACGAATACGCCGGATTCCGTATTCCGGAACATCCCTTTTGTCAATGGCTCTCGCAAAATTACGGGAATCCGGTGATTACCACATCGGCAAATCCCTCCGGTACGGCTCCCTTATTGACTCTCCATGAAATAGAAAAGGTGTATCGGAAAAAAATTGACCTTTATATCGACGATCCTGCTGACGGTTTTTCCCGTTCCAATTTACCCAGCACGGTTTTTAAAATAACCCGCGAAGGAAACATGGACATTCTCCGCGAAGGACAAATCCCGGGAAAGAAGCTGCTGGAAAGGTTTTATGAAATATCAGGAGATCAGTAGTATTTTTCAATGACAGAATCAAAATATTTTTTTTCATTGGGATTGATATCCCTGTATAAAGGCATAAATGAGGTGTCTTCCAAGGCAGACACGAAATACTCGACGTCTTTATAATGACTTTCGATAAAATCATTGGTGAATTTGTCTTTATTCCGGATACGTATAATTTCCTGTATCAGCAAGAGAGATTCCTTCAATTTGCTTAACGCAAGTTCCTTTTTTTGGTCTTCTATTGCCCAGAAAGCCTCGCTCAGAAAAAAACGGGCTTTTCTTAGCCTGTAATTCCGGGTAATAGCTTCAAAGTCAGAAATCCGGTTGCGCCAACCGGAGCTCCAGCGGCCGGACTGGCTTCTTTGGATAATCTGGTTGGCTTTTTCAAAAATCGCATTCCCTCCTAAAAGTTCAATAGCATCAAGTTCCGTACCGACTATCAGATATCCATAGTAATCTATGATGCCTGTTAATGGATTGAATATTCCCGTTGAACGGTACAGGGAAGCACCGCTTGAATATTCAAATTTCCACTGGGGATCGTAATACCGCTGATCATAATCATTGGTAAAAAATGCCTCGCAGGTGTACACCCGGTCTGTCCCGCTTTCATCAATGCTCCGGATAAATATGGATATCCGGTAGGGTATCTGAAAATCATAGGTTTCATCCGAAAAGGATTCTGTTTGGATATATTGGATAATTTGTTGCTTAAGTTCTTCTATTTCAGGAAGATAAGAGGATTCGATTCTTTCTGAATCCATACTGACATTCGGGATTAAAACCTGACCCGAGAGAAAAACAGGGATAAGTAAAATAAATTTAAGAATTTTATTTATTGCCATGGATATCTCCTTATTTAATCATACTTGAATTTAGTCGGGTTGTCCATCTTTGTAAAGATATAATCACGCTTGTTCCCTTAGGGATTATCCCGTATTTTTCACAAAATTTCAGGGGAGAGATGGACCTTATTCTTGGAATATCGGCGTATTATCATGACAGTGCCGCTGCGATTATCAAAGGTGATACGATACTTGCGGCCGCCCAGGAAGAACGGTTTACCCGGATTAAACACGATTCCTCATTTCCTGAACATGCCATCCGCTATTGCCTGAATGAAGCAGGTGTTTCACCTTCGGATCTCAAGGCAGTCGCTTTTTATGATAAACCCTTTTTGAAATTTGAACGAATTCTGGATACATATTTGCACTATGCCCCTCGGGGGCTCTTTTCTTTTACCAAAGCGATTCCTGTGTGGATAAAACAAAAAATCTGGATAAAATCCCTGATTCATGATCAGCTGCCCGGTTTTAAGGGGGAATTATTATTTACCCGCCACCATCAGGCCCATGCAGCGTCTGCCTTTTTCCCTTCTCCTTTTGACAAAGCTGCGATTGTCACTGTCGATGGGGTAGGGGAGTGGACAACAACCAGTATTGGTGAAGGTCATGGTCATTCCATCCGAATGATGCAGGAAATCCATTTTCCCCATTCTCTGGGACTCCTGTATTCGGCATTTACATACTATTGTGGCTTTAAGGTGAATTCCGGAGAATACAAATTGATGGGACTTGCCCCATACGGCCGCCCGGTTTATACAAGTATCATTAAAGAACACCTGATTGATATCAGGCCGGATGGCTCCTTTGGTATGAATATGTCCTATTTTAACTATGTTTCAGGTCTTACCATGGTAAACCGGCGTTTTGAAAAATTATTCGGCTTTCCACGCCGTAAACCGGAGGAACCGGTCACCCAGCCTTATATGGATCTTGCAAGGTCCGTTCAGGAAATTACCAATGAAGTGATGATAAAGATTGCCCGGTATGCTAAAACACTGACAGGACTGGACACTCTTTGTATGGCCGGCGGTGTGGCCCTTAATTGTGTAGCAAACAGCCGGATACTTAAATCCGGACTCTTTTCGGATATCTGGATTCAACCGGCTGCCGGTGATGCCGGCGGGGCTTTGGGTGCTGCTTTGTCAACATATTATGAGTATTACAATAATCCCCGGTCTGTTGCTGATCCGGATTTACAACAGGGCAGCCTGCTGGGTCCTGTTTACAATCACGAAGAGATTGAAATCTTTCTGAAATCCCACAATATCCGTTACAAGACGTATGATAAAGAATCACTCGTGGACATAACAGCAGAATATCTGAATCAACAAAAAGTTGTAGGCTGGTTTCAGGGGCGAATGGAATTTGGTCCGCGTGCCCTGGGAAACCGGAGTATCCTGGCCGATCCAAGATCTCCAAAAATGCAAAAACAACTGAATCTGAAAATAAAGTTCCGTGAATCTTTCAGACCCTTTGCTCCGTCAGTTTTGGAAGAGTTCTCTAAGAATTATTTTGACCTCAATACGAAAAGTCCTTATATGTTGCTTACTGCCGACGTTCTCGAGAATCAACGGTTGAAAATCCATGAAGAGAAGGAAGGACTGGAAAAATTACACATGAAACGTTCCAATATTCCGGCTGTAACGCATGTGGATTATTCTGCCCGCCTTCAAACCGTGAACCGGAAAACAAATTCTCTCTTTTACAGTCTGATTTCTTCTTTCTATCGCCTTACCGGTTGCCCTCTTCTGGTTAATACGTCCTTCAATGTGAGAGGTGAACCCATTGTCAACAGCCCCAAAGATGCCTTTAGCTGTTTTATGAATACAGAAATGGATATCCTTGTAATGGAAGATTGTATAATTTTAAAAGAAGAACAATTCCATCTGAATCATAAGGACTGGAAAACCTTTTTTGGAAAAGATTAGATGATTATTCCCTTTCACACCATCCGAACAAAAACCTCCCGGCAGTTTGTTCTGATACTTCTGGGTTTTCTGATTGTTTATCAGGTCATTTCACTCTTTAAAGGAAATGATCCCAATCCGGTGTTGCTGATAACGACAGGCTCCCTGGCCCTTCTTTTCCTTTTACCTGCAGTTGTTATCCGGAGTCTCTTCTGGGTTGTTACGGTCATCACGGGTATTCTGGGAACGGTTTTAACATTCCTGCTCTTAAGTCTTATTTTTTTTCTTCTTATCTTTCCTTTGGGATTCTTTCGCCGGATACTCGGAAGAAGTCCGCTGGATGACAGGTTTAAAAAAGGAAATCAAACATATTGGCGTCCTGTTCATGAACAAAACAATGATATGACAAAGCAGTATTAAGGATGAGCCCATGAGTAAATGGATGATTATCAAAGAATTTTTTCAATATGCAAAAGACAATAAACGATACCTCATTTTCCCCATCGTCATTATTCTGCTACTGTTGGGGGTGATTATAATTTTTTCGCAGGGAAGTGCTCTGGCTCCCTTTATTTATGCACTGTTTTGAGGATGGAATGTCGCTGAAAAAATGGAAAAAAATGTTCTTTTCAATCCTGCTGATTCTGACAGGTATTTCCCTCTTTGCCTTGACGGAATGGGTTCTTCACATTTTTCATCTGGGAGAAGAGTATGCACTCGTTGAAGAAGTGGAGATTTATCATAAACCATACTACAGGATTAACCGGAAATTTCCGGAAAAATATTTCAGAAATCGTAAGACTGCACCGGAATTCAGAGATGAACTTATTCCCCGATATAAAGAAACTGCCGAAAAAAGGATACTTGTTTTAGGGGGCAGCACTGCCTTTGGTTTTCCCTATTCTTACAACATTACGTTTCCGGATATGCTGGAAGGGCTGTTGAACAGGGGGGATCCTGATCATGTTTGGAATGTAATCAATCTGGCGACCTCTGCCATCAACAGCTATTCCGTTTCCGATATTTTGCAACACAGTTCGGTTCTTGAACCGGATGCTCTCATCCTGTATATGGGTCACAATGAATTTTATGGAGCTTTTGGCAGTGCATCGTCCGAACGTGGTTTTACTTCTTACATTCTGACCCATCTGATTATGAAACTCCGGCAGACATATCTTTTTCAAGCCCTGTTGAAAGGGGTGAACCGCGCTCTGCCGGATGAAACGACAGAGGGTTCGCTCATGGCCAGGGTTGTGCGTGAACGCCAGATTCCTTATGGCTCACCACTCTATTTAAAAACCCGTTTGAATTATATCAAAAATCTGCATCGGATTTGCAAAACAGCGGAAAAAATGGGTATTCCCGTTTATATTGGAACACTTACAAGTAATGAACGGTCTCAGGTTCCTTTTGCATCAGATTTTCAGGATGAAGCATTAGACCAGGTTTCCCTCTATAAAGAATTTACTTTTTTTAGGGATCGCCATGACACAACTGGCGTGGAAATGTGGCTTAAAGATATGGAACTCTGGGAACCTCAATCAGCTCTGTTGGCCTATTGCAAAGGAAAATACCATGAGTGGCAGGGCAGGACGGACAGCGCCTCCTATTATTATGTTTTAGCCAGAGACCTGGATGTTCTCCGGTTCAGGGCCGGATCAGACTGGAATGTTGCAATTCGCCAGTTTGCCCGGG
The DNA here is from genome assembly GCA_021157965.1 of Candidatus Neomarinimicrobiota bacterium. Lineage (NCBI taxonomy): Bacteria > Pseudomonadati > Fidelibacterota > Fidelibacterota bacterium. The sequence continues at coordinate 11,773 of JAGGVO010000037.1, read as the reverse complement.
AAAATGACTGGATATGCGTCCCTGTTGATGAAGCCTTTCATGAGGATTCCGCTCCCCATGCCCCGGGGGAAAACCTCTTTCATGAACATGTCCATCCGAAGGAGAATGGATATATGCTGATGGCTGAAACTTTTTATAAAAGCCTGGAAAGTTCAGGATTTTATCAGACAAAAATTCCTTACAACGTAATTAAATCTGATTTCGAAGCCCACTATCCACTGACCCCCTTTGAATTAACAGTTGGCGAACTGACAATAAAAAAACTCATGTCCAGATGGCCCTTTGTTTCTGATAATCAGTCATTTACATTCAAACCTTCAAACACGACAGAACACTATGCCTGGGAATATTTGAATGGTAATATCAGTTGGGGGAAGGCTAATCAGTCACTGATTGATTACCATTTAAACAGGAAGGAAACCGGATTGGCAATTCGGTATGTGAACAGCATCAGAGCCGTTTTATCCTATGAAGCGGGTCCGGTGATACAACTTGTTCACATCCTGCTGGATGAAAACCGGCCGGATGAAGCCCTGCAGGTTTTAAAAAAGACAGATGAAAGACTGGATGATCCTTATCTCTGGTTTCTTGAAGGATCGGTTTATATGAATCGCTTTGAATATGATTTTGCTATTTATGCCTTGAATAGAACCCGGCGAATCGTTTTGAGGAATCAGTCCATCTTTCCTCATGAAAAGATAGCTCAACTTTATCATCTTCTGTCAAAAGCTCTTATCATCACCGGAAGAATGGATGAGGTGGAAGTCGTAAAAAAAGAGGCTGAGCAGAAGTTTCAACTTAACATTGATTTGGATTCTTTAAAAAATGGTTCGTAATACGGAAAGAAAAAAAAGGTTTCTGTTCCATTTCATTTTTGGAATCCTGATTATTGCCCTTTTTTTCATGGTTGAAGTGGGATTGCGTTTAGCGGGATATGGCCATTCTTACAGGATCTGTATCGAAAAGGAATTTAACGGGCATACTTATTTGGCAATAAATTCCGACGCCGGGAGAAAATACTTTTTCAAAGAGGTGGCACCTGGTGTGTCCACAGATATGTTTCTTAAAGACAAACCGGAGAACACATACCGGGTCTTCGTCCTGGGCGGATCAACCAGTGCAGGATACCCCTGGGAATACAATTTTTCCTTTTCCAATATTCTTAAAGAGCATTTGTCCCATTATAAACCGGCATCTCACATTGAGATGGTTAATTTTTCCATGCCGGCAGTGAACAGCTATGCCGTTCTGGATATTTTCCGACAAATATCCGATTACAAACCTGACCTGGTCATTGTTTATACCGGGCATAATGAATTTTACGGAAGTATGGGTGCCGGAGAAGGCGGGACTTCCGTTATGCTGAAAAGGCTTGTCCTTATTCTCAGGGATCTGCGGTTTTATCAGCTAATGGAGAAGAGTGTTGGAAATTTGTTTTCCAGGCAAAAGGGAGAGGATACCTCAAATCTCATGCACCGTCTTGCCGGTGAACGGGTTGTGGAACCTGAAAGTCGCATCTGCTCAGCGGTAGCGCGTCAATACCGTAAAAATCTCAATGCTTTGTGCCGGCATGCAAAAAGACATCATATCAATCTTTTACTGATGAGACCTGTCAGCAATGTGACGGGGATTCCTCCCTTTGCATCATGGGATATGGCGGATCGGGAGAATATTCAAAAAGTGATTGACAGCGTAACATCCGGGATTCGTCATGGTGAGTATTCCGCTGCTTCCGTTGAATTGAAAAAACAGCTTGAAATAACACCCCATCATGCCCGTTTACACTATCTTCTGGGTCAATGCATGTTATCTCTCCGGCAGGAAGATATGGCGATGGAGCATTTTAAACGAGCCCGTGATCTGGATATTTATCCGTTCAGGATGCCTGGAACCCTGGACAGTATCCTTATTCAGACAGCATCCAAATGGTCGGTACCGCTGTTTGATACAGAGCAGGTCCTGGCTTTGGAAAAAGCCCGGAATTACCCCCGTTATTTCTGTGATCACCTGCATTTTTCCATGGAAGGATTAAAAAGGGTCGGTGAATCCCTGGCGGAATATTTGCTGAAAAGACCGGTTCAACTCCTGGATGAGATGGACCATTTTACGCGGCTGGATTCCCTGCTCGGTGAAATCCGCCTGGATATTTTATTGAGGACATGGCCATATACGGATGATTTTCACGTAAACCGCCCTCGTTTCAGCCCTGAAAATGCATATGACCGGATTGTGATGAGGGTATGGGAAAATTCTCTGAGCTGGGAGGAAGGACATGTATACGCCGCCCGCCTGCAGGAAAAAGAGGGAAAACTGGATGCCGCCATCCGGGAGTATCAGGCATTGTGGCATTTGATGCCTTTTAATGAAGCCCCTCTCGTGGAATCAGCCCGTCTTGCCATACAGCTTCAAAATTGGAAAAACGCTGCCGAGTGGAGCAAGACGGCACTGGATATCTATTTCAATGCCAGGGCTTTATTGTATCGCATCCAGGCTGAAGCCGCTTTGGGGCATGTGGGTACAATCGTATCGCTTATGAATTCCTATCAAAACCAGGTATTGAAGAGCAATCCTGAAATCAGGGGCATTTTATACTATTTTGAAGGATGGGCTTATGCCAACCAGCAGGAGTACGGAAAGGCACTCAATTCATTGGATAAAGCACTGGATTTATTACCGGGATATCGGCAGGCTTTGAATCTCAAGCATGATATTCAGGCTGTTTTTCAATAAATTCAATAGTAGCAATTAAAATAATTACAGAGGTATCTGTCATGAAAAAAGAAAATCAGGGATCCATGATGGCCATCGGTCTTTCAAAGGAATTGCCTCCGGATCCGGTTTTTGATCCGTCCATCCGCCGTGCTCCGGATCGGGGTTTCAGGCTGAATGAAAAAGAAACACGCCAGGCACTGAAGAATGCCCTTCGGTATATACCACGCGAACTTCATGAAACTTTAGCCCCGGAGTTTTTACATGAATTGAAAACACGGGGACGGATTTACGGGTATAGGTATAAACCGACAGAGCGCCTTTGGGGCAGACCTGTAGATTCCTATAAGGGAATTCTTCCTGCCAGGGCTTTGCAGGTGAATATCGATAACAATCTGGATCCTGATGTGGCACTCTATCCTTATGAACTGGTAACCTATGGGGAGACGGGACAAATTTTCCAAAACTGGATGCAGTACCGTCTGGTAAAACAATATCTGGAAATCATGAGGGAAGACCAGACGCTCGTTGTAAGCAGCGGACACCCGGTTGGACTCTTTCCGTCCCATGAAAACGCCCCCCGGGTTATCTCTACTAACGGTCTCCTTGTGGGTGCCTGGGATAATCCGGAAAATTTCCACAAATGCGCCGCCCTGGGAGTGAGTAATTACGGTCAGATGACCGCCGGAGGCTGGATGTATATCGGTCCACAGGGAATAGTCCACGGAACGTATATTACGCTGCTGAATGCAGGCAGAAAATACCTTGGAATTCCTGAGAATAAAGATCTGGCAGGTGTTCTTTTCATTTCTTCCGGATTAGGCGGAATGAGTGGTGCCCAGGCAAAAGCTGTCGAAATTGCCGGAGGAGTCGGCATAATCGCTGAAGTGGATCAATCAAGAATTAAGACCCGCTATGACCAGGGGTGGGTCTCCGAAATCAGCGATGATTTGAATAAAGTTGTTGAATCAGCGTTAAAGTATAAGAAAAAGAAACAAGCTGTCTCCATTGCTTATTATGGCAATGTGGTGGATTTACTGGAATATTGCGCAGGAAATAATGTCCCTGTCGAACTGTTGTCCGACCAGACATCCTGCCACGCCGTCTATGAGGGAGGATATACACCTGCCGGCATGAGTTTTGAAGAGGGCAGGGAACTTCTAAAATCAAATCCTTCCCGATTTAGAGAAAAAGTGAATGTTTCCCTGAAACGCCACTTTGAGTGTATTCAAAGACTCGTTCAAAAAGGTGCTCATTTTTGGGATTACGGAAACAGCTTCATGGCGAGCATTTTCGAAGCAGGTGAGGTAAGAGTAGCCAAAAACGGTAAAGATGTATCAGAGGGCTTTATTTGGCCCTCATACGTGGAAGATATCATGGGTCCCGTCTGCTTTGATCGGGGATTTGGTCCTTTCCGCTGGGTCTGTCTGAGCCGGAAAGATGAAGATTTGCGGAAAACGGACCAGGCGGCTTTGTCTTGTATAGATCCTTCAAAGAGTTCACTTCACAGGGATAATTATCACTGGATTGATACGGCGGATCAAAACAATCTGGTTGTTGGGACAAAAGCCAGAATTTTATATGCAGATGAAGAGGGCCGGATTAAGATTGCCCTGAAATTCAATGATCTGGTTCGCAAAGGAGAAATCGGCCCTGTTTTGCTGGGACGGGATCATCATGATGTTTCCGGGACCGATTCGCCTTTTCGGGAGACAGCTAACATTTACGACGGCAGCCGCATCACCGCCGATATGTCTGTCCAGTGTTTTGGGGGAAATATTGCCAGGGGCATGACCCTTGTCGTCTTATCAAATGGTGGCGGTGTGGGGATTGGTCGTGCCAGTAACGGCGGGAACGGTATTTTACTGGATGGCAGCGACAAAGCAGACCGGGTTATAAAATCCGGACTCTCCTGGGATGTGATGGGCGGGGTGGCCCGCCGGAGCTGGTCTGGCAATGAACCGGCAATAAAAACAGCCCGAATATGGAATGAAAACCATACAGACGGACACATTACCATGCCCTATAAGGCAGATGATGCATTATTGACAGAAATTATGGACAGAAACCCGGAGCACTAACCACGGGTTAAGAAATCAAAAATATTTCCCAGAGCCGTCGTTTCCGATTTGTAGAGCTCAGTGTATCTGCAGCGTGTACAGCTTACGGCAACAAATTTTTTGTTCTGTACATCGAAAATTTTACTGAATCCTCCGCCGGTTGTCCGAATTTGATCCACCTCATAATCCGTATTACCGCATTTGGGACACGTGTAGTTTAATCGGGTTTGATTATTCATTGTTACCTTTCTTTATGTGTGAAATGGTTTTTAAGATATAATTTAATAAAGCATTCCGTTCTTGGGTGCCGGGGATGGATTCAAAGGGAATCCCCAGTGCAATAACTGAATAATCACCATGATACAGAGATCCGGCACTGATATTATTATCTGTGTAACGGAACAGAGTTTTGGCAGCAAGGTCTTTGACGGGTTCAATTCCGTCCGGGGATTCCACGGCATACAGGGTATCATTCAATTCTGAAACATAGGTAAAGACGGACGGGGTATCTGAAGAGCTTTCCACTGCACGAATTTCTCCGCTTCTTGAGGCATAGTTTGTGCGCCATGTAAATTTGAGAATTTCTTCACAGAATTTCTGATCCTCGGGGTATGCCATGGCATCGGTCCCGATATAAGCGCCACTGACAAAAATTATCCCATTTTTTTGCCTTGAATAGTCTGTCAACAGCCTTTTCAATGCAGGAGTCCACACACGGTACCGCGGTTTCCGGTACTCCTTGACTCCGGGCGTGGTTTTTTGTTCGCCATTTATCACATCAAGGAGTGAATAGGGGGAGACTGAAAATGAAGAATCCTGTAATACACCGGTCTGACAGGAAGCAAAAGAATATCCTTGCGCCAGAAGTGCCTGTCCGTGAATTGCCGTATAATCAAAGGTATTACCGGCGATTATCTTTGTTTCATAATCTGCAAAACTGGCCCCGTGTCCGGGATTATCATCATCCAGCCATTTCACATTCCTGTTAAATTCATACTGAGATCCCACATAACTCACATCCCGTCCCCAGGGGACACCCTGGTCCAGAAAATCGGCAAAACCGGCAATGGGATTTTTTTCAAGTGTTGCCGGGGCACTGACCCGGTCGAAATTGTATATCACAAGAGCTGTGTCTGTTCCTTCGGATATACCTGCAGATAAAACCACAGATGGAAAACTTTCTCCGCCGCTGTTCACTGCCGTCACCCTGAAACTGTGAACCGTATTTTTTTCGATTGATGGGATAGTCAGAAAAGGATCACTGCATATACGCGGTGCTCCGAAAGTCCCGTTGTTTGTCCGGGTGTAAACCAGATAATATTCAGGATCTGCAGAAGGCTCCAGCGGATCACTGACTCCGCGCCAGCTCAGTTTCAGATCATTACCCTGAAGCAGGACAGCAAAATCCTTAACAGGAAGGGGTTGGACCGTATAGGCGCGGTTTTGGGATGTAGCCAGGAATTTCAGGATTGCCTTGTAAATCGCCCGTGAAACATCAAAGCGGAAGTATGGATCCAGCCCGAATTTCATATCCAAAAAGTTATGATGGGATAAGAGCTCCAGAAGCCCGGCCGGAACGTTGGGCTTCCAGGCTTCGTTGTATTTCCGGTCCCACAACCCGCGACGGTTCCATATCGGGTCATACAAACGTTGCAAATCGTCGACGATCTGTGTCTGTAAAATATCGGCAAAATCCCGGCTTGCAATGCGATTCACTCCATTCGGAAATAAAAGAGTATCATTCAGGCCCTTTGAGCTGTAAATCATCAACGTTCCGATAACCGTATCATTTTTGGCTGATCCGGCATCAGTGTGAAAAGCGAGGGACAAATCCACAGGGATATTCAGGCCTTTCAGATTTTTTCGGGCTGAATCAGCATACGTTCCCCCCAGGTAATTCACCCAGGCTCCCCGGCACTGATAATCATCGTTATAATCCAGCGTATCATCATTCAGATTATAAACCAATGTGTCGGGAAATCCGGCATATTGGAGGTAATAACGGGCTCCTTCAACAAAACGTGGACGATGACTTATCCGGCCGTTCCGGGAGACATTCCCCATCCCCCCGCCAAGCCGTACCGCATCAGCCGAAATGACTTTACCGGGAAATTTGCAGAAATTTGTTAACACAACAGAACCCGATTCCGGGTTTAATCCCTCATAAAAATGATATGTCCCGGCATAAACCCATGTGTGATACCCCATCTTCTGATTCGCCAGTATGCGGGTTTTCCCTCCGGCATGGCGCACAATGTATTCGGCGTCGTTTACAGCATCAGATGTATCCGCCCAGGAAAGGTACAGGGCATAATCGCCGGTTTCGGGGATGTCCGGTACATATAATATGGAATCGGAGACCACCGTATCAGAAAGCATAAAGGACCATTTTCCCGAAAGAAAAGGATTTTCGCCTTTTTCATAGGGAGGATTTCCCATGGAGAAACCGGGGGATCCTCCATGATGGATCCTTTGACTGTATTTTACATAAGAGTTCCCGGTTGATGTATCATCATCTACAATGACTTCGTAAGTTTGTATATTCCTCTCACGGGGAAAAAGAACGGTACCGCCGGCATTCTCCAGCATTGGGGCCAGAAAGGGAAGGGTATATGCCATGGGATAGATATCTTCCACAATCTGGAATACACGGGCTCTTTGCCATTCCCAGCGATCCAGACTGTTTTCATAATACCAGCCGTGACTGTGCCACAGGGCGATGTGAGAACCGTATAAGCCATTGTAAGGACGGACCGGATGATCGGGATAGCGGATCAGGGGAACAGGAGGAACTTTTTTCGGTTTTGCCATGCGGGCTTTGTCGTAATTTGCCGTATCCCGGCGGAAATAATTTGGTACGAGTTCATACAATTCATAACCGTTGCTGTAAATCATGACTTTTGAATCCCTGAAACGCCAACCGGCGGATCTGAGAATTTGTGACCGCAACCAGTTCACCTCATCTTCACGGTAGGGTTTGAAAGCAAAAGCACTGTTCATATAAAGTTCAATCGTATTCTTTTCCTCAAGATATGACAGCGAATCCAAATGGGCATAAAGGGGAATCAACCTGTGGACGGGGTCTTTTCGAATACCATCGAGATAATCACTGATTCGGGTGTACAATCGATACACCGTGCCGTTATCCGGATGGATCGGTGCTTTTTTCGAGGGGAAAATTGTTAAAGTAGCACAGGATGTCAGGGACAGAAATAATACAATCAGGTAAAGTTTTTTCATTTTCTTCAGGGCCTCATTTCTCTTGAGAAGGTTTCGTACTTGTGGAATCCGGATTCAGCTCCTTCGGTTGGAACAGGGTTTGTTCAAGGATATCCCGGTAGTTGATAATTCTTTCTACGTAACGGACCGGCTCCATGCCCCTCGCATAACCAAATGTCAGTTTTGGGTAATATTTTGGCTGATTCAAAAGGGGAAGGACCGATTTCAGATCATGCCAGGAATCGGGATTTTTTCCCAGCTCTGTTGCCAGTCTGCGGGCATCCGTCAAATGACCAAATCCTACATTATAAGCCGCAAGGGCAAAAAGATACCGGTCATTAGGCTGGACAGACAAAGGAATTCGGTCGATCAATCCTGCCAGATAACGGGCGCCTCCGAAGATACTTTGTTTCGGATCCAGACGGTTTGACACATCGACAGCCTTAGCCGTCGTTTGGGTGAGCATCATGAGTCCCCGGACCCCGGTAGGACTGGTAGCCTGGGAATTCCAGTGGGATTCCTGATAGGATTGGGCCGCCAGGAGAGTCCACGGGATGTTGTATTTTTCGCCTGCTTCTTCAAACCATTTCCGGTACAGAGGCAGGCGGGTTTCTATACGCCAGTGAAATGTCCGGATATCAAAATAATCGAATAACTCATAATACCCAAAATATTTTGCTACAAGCTCATCCAGATATCCGCTCTTTTTTATTCTTTTAAACCATTTTTCTGCATATAGCTTCAAATCATACCCGTTTCTGCGAAAAATCCAGGCAACATCTTCCGCTTCGCTGACCGGAAACAATGGAATCAGTTCCGGAAAATATCGGCGGTAGAGGGAAATGATTTTGTCATCACAAATCGTGACATCGATCTCTCCCAGCCAGACCTTTTCCAGAATCTGTTCGGTGGATAAAACGGTTGTAGTATCCCATTCCAATCCGGGGTACTCTTTTTTCAGCCGTTTTAAATTCTCCTCAAAGCTTGTCCCTGCTACAATAACCGGTTTAAACTGAAGTAATTCTTCCATGGAACGGGGAAGAATCCCGAAACGTTTTCCCACAACATACTGAGTTACTTCATAATATGTCGGTCCAAACAAGTATTGGTTCAATCTCTCCCGTGTGCGGGTCATTCCTGCAGCAGCGATGTCGCCTTCTCCATTCTGAATAGCTTGCAGGACTTCGTTGATATTATGCTTGATCCGGAACTCCATTTCAACACCGAGGGACCGGGCAAATAACGTTGCCAGTTCATATTCCATTCCCTTTGGACCGTCTGTTCCGTAATAATAGGTGGAAGAGGTATTGGTCGTGAGTACAATGATTTTTTTTCGTTTGCGGATGGTTTTCAGACTGGACAGAAAAAGACTGTCCAATACAATTCCCACCGTCACGAGAAATAAAAAACAGACCGAGATGATGAGGATCAGGCGATGTTGTAGTGTGTGATTTCCACTTTTTTTTGTATAATTGTTCAAGTTGGGTATATTTTTTCTGTGATTATACCTGCTTCAAATGAATATGTCAACATTAAGTCCCTGAAATTGAATGGATGAAACAAAAATTACACTCCATCGCTGGCAGGAACATGCAGCCCGGCGAGTAATAAAAAACATACGTTTTAAGGTGTTTGTTGAAGAACAGAAGGTTCCCGCGGAAGAAGAACTGGACCGTTTTGACCCCGTTTCACTTCACATTCTGCTTTACTTGAAAACCGGAGATGGATTTTATAAACCGGTGGCAACCGGCCGATTGATTCCCGATGGACATATTGGCAGAATTGCCGTGTTGAAAACCTATCGGGGACGGGGTTTCGGTCTCCTCATGATGGAAGTGCTGGAAAAAAAGGCCATGGAGAAGGGGCTCAAGAGTGTGGAACTGGATGCCCAGGTGCAGGCGCTTCCTTTTTATGAGAAAGCCGGCTACACTCCCTTTGGCAATGTTTTTATGGATGCGGGGATCCGGCATAAAAAAATGAAAAAAATCCTGAATAACCGTAACGACGAAATGTAAAAATGATGACAGAACAAAAAAAAGTCTTACACCTCATCACAGTGCTCATACTTTTTACGGCCTGCACACCGGATTTGAATGAAAAGACTCTGCAATTGACTTTACAGGATTGGACCCGGAATTACCGTAATGAACAGATTCGTAAAACGGATGTCTGGCAACTTTATTGCTCTGATAATTTTCCTGTTCAGAAGGATACGGCACACACACTCATCGAAAGGGGGGAGCTGCCGATAAAAACTGTTCCGTTGTTATCGTCTGAAAAACCGGGGACCTGGTTTTTGCAGGCGGAGGATTCCCTGGCAGCTGCTTTGACACATTTTATCTTCAACGGCGATACGGCAATGATTGGAGACCAATCAGTAGATATTCACGGACGTTTCCTTTTTACCCTGATTCCTTCAGGAGTAAAAGATGGGTATCATGAAGTTGTTGTTGCCGGGAATAATGCTGATCCGAAGGCACTGGCGGATTTTATTAACAAGGTTTCTCTGTTTCCCGAACCCTGGTTTGTTTATGATCGCAGAGTGATCATTCTGCCGGACTTGAAACAGGGGCAAAATCACAAATCAGTCGATTATCCCATCTTTCCTGAATCATCCGTATATGCGGATTGGATGCGAAAAATCAGGCAATCATCTGTCCCCGACGTTGTCGCAGAGGCTTTTGAAGCCTTTGTTACCCGTAATCCCATGCCTTTAATCGTTGATTCCCTGGCGACTTTTTTCTGGTTCGAACCGTCGGATGATAAACCGGTTTACCTGTTATCTGATAAAACCGGTTGGGACACATCCCCTAAAAGCCGGATGAAGCAGATTCCAAAAACCCATATCCATTTTTATCAAACAATTCTTCACCGGGAAGCCCGTATTGAATACCTGTATCGGATGGGAAATCAAGTTGAAAGGGATTATCTTAATCCGCGTTATACAGGAAACGGCTACTTTTCCCATTCCGTGCTGACGATGCCGGACCGGAGTCCTGCTTTTGAAATCACAAAACCACCCCTTGCATTTCAATCTGCTATCGATGAGTTTATATCAGATAATGGCAACAGAATTCGCCTGATTCTTCCTCCGGGATATCATCAGGCTTCATCCCGCTACAGAACCCTTTATATCCTCAATTCATATCAGAATATTTTCATCATCCGGACACTCATGGAAAATCTGATGCTCAGCGGAGCAATTCCTCCTGCCATCGTTGTTTTTCCAGGAAAAGAACCCTTGAAAGAACTGGTTTATATGGTGGATGAACGGTACAGAAGTTTGAAAAAACCGGAGTACCGAATGCTTTGTGCCTGGAGCGGCGAAACAGACAGGATGATTATCGATAACACCCTGTGGAAGAATTATCTGCTCTTTTCTCCCCTGGATATGCCCGTTTTCCCGGACGACAAAAACCCCGATTTTACCTTATTCATCTCTACAGGATTATATGACCTGAATGAAGCGGATATAACGACAAGAGCTTTGAAAGCCGGATACCCCGATAATTCTGTTGTGCATTATTTTCCCGGAGGACATCATCCGGAAGAGTGGTACAGAGCACTTATCCGTGAGTTGAAGAGAATGATGTAAGCGAGCAGTGGGTAGCCGACTGTCCACTGCCGACTAAATAGTGACGAGTAGCGAGTAGCGAGTTGACCATCCCTGAATAGTGTTGACAGAAATTACTCTCAATTAACTCATATTAAAGATAGAACAGACAGGACCATCAGGTATGCGTGAAGGGATATAGAATGTTCCGGAATTGGGTCGTTTTGTTAAG